>JAZRCD010000226.1:0-4213 GCA_045635425.1 Ructibacterium sp.
GAATATAATCCATACGAACTTTATCCTTCTTCTCAGGATCCGCAATATATGCATCTACCTTGCTCTTAATTTCAGGGTAAAGATCCACACCGTTTTTGTCCTGAATTTCCAGGAGCCATGCCATATGGTTGATACCTGCAATCAGCTCTTTTCTTCCTTCAATCTTATCCTCCATCCCCAGACTCTTTAAAAGAACCTCGGTACAAACCTGCACGCTATGACAAAGACCAATGGTTTTGATATCGGTATACCGCTGGATATAACCTGTCAAAATTCCCATGGGATTGGTATAGTTCAAGAACAGTGCATTGGGACACACTTCTTCCATATCCCTTGCAAAATCCTCCATAACAGGGATGGTACGAAGGGCACGCATAATTCCGCCCACACCCAAGGTATCTGCGATGGTTTGGCGCAGACCATACTTCTTAGGAATTTCAAAATCTGTAATGGTGCAAGGATCATAGCCACCAACCTGAATGGCGTTTACCACAAAATCTGCACCCTTCAGTGCGGCTTTACGGTTTTCCACACCTACATAACATTCAATTTTACCAAAGCCGCCCTTAGCCTTACGAATAGCCTCCAAAATCACACGGCTTTCTTCCATTCTTGTTGCATCAATATCATAAAGAGCAAATGTGCTGTCCTTCAAAGAATCCACGCACATACAGTCACCGATAACTCTTCGTGCAAAAATGGTGCTTCCTGCACCCATAAATGTCAACTTCATAAAGATTCCCTCCAACCTTTGGTTTATGCCATGATTATACCTTGACATCCTTTAAAATAAAATGGTATAATGTTTTTAAAACTTGTCATTTTGTTGTTTTTTGAAAGGATTGATAATTGTGCCTCATGCCATTTCATTTCCAAACGAAAACTACCACGGTTTAAACCCTATCCAGTTTGGTCACCAAAAATGCGAACCATCTTATTCATACGGTCCTTTGGCACGAACCTGCTATGTATTTCATTTTGTTGTATCAGGAAAAGGGATATTTCGCACAGAAGATCGAGAATATCAGGTAAAAGCAGGGGAGATTTTTGTTATTCGTCCCTATGACGAAACCTTTTATCAGGCAGATGAGAAAAATCCGTGGCATTATATCTGGATTGGCTTCCAAACGGACGCCCGGCTTCCTTTGGAACTCCCCGATGTTATTTCCTGTCCCGATGCTTTGAGCATCTTTCAACAGATGAAACAATGTCAAATGATGGAACAAGGTCAAAGCGCATACCTGACGGCTCGGCTTTGGGATTTGTTTTCTTTGCTTTTGGCAAAAGAGCCACACACACCCGACTATATAGAAACTGCTCTGGCATACATTCACGCCGAGTATATGAGCGGAATCACCATTGAAGAAATCGCCGGACGACTGAACTTAGATCGCACTTACTTTTACACCTTATTTAAGAACAAAACAGGCGTTTCGCCAAAAGAGTATTTGCAGAATTATCGATTGAACATCGCGGCATCCCTGATGGCAGATAAAAGCAAGAGCGTTTCCGTTACCGCATCCTCGGTAGGCTATCCTGACATATACAGTTTTTCTAAAATTTTCAAAAAGAGGTATGGTATCTCACCAAAAGAATACATTCTTTCTGCAAAAAAGAAAGACCGCATCCAATAGGATACGGTCTTTTTATTGTTTTAGAAAATGTTTTGGTTTTCCCGATAACTTCTCCACACATTCTCGAAGAAATCATCATCGGCAGGAATGGGTCTGACGGGGCGCCAGCAAACATTCCACTTACCATCCTCAAACCATACTTCCTGAACCTTACCACGATTCTCGGGGTTCTCTTCTTTGAAACGGAATTTTTCGTCCAAGCCCTCACGAAGACTTCCCTTTTCATCATAGTAAAGAGAGGAACCACGGGTATCGGTGGCAGTCTTGCTATAATCCACCATAGCGGTCAAACAAGCAATCTGAGTCAAAAGAACATCCTTCAATTTGCAATAGAGGAACAACTGACCCGGCTTTTCTACGCCTGCAATCGAGGTAATGTTTGCCAACTCCTCAGCAGTTTGTTCGATGGCAGCTGCCATCATCTCGGGGTTACGAATCGCCGAAGCATGGTCACTCATGGTGCGTTGTGCCTTTGCAAGCAGAGTGTCAACGTTATACGCCTTACCCAAGACGGCATCAAACTCAGCCGAAAGGGCATTAGCTCTCTCAGAAAGCACCTGATTGAACACACCTTCTTCCACCATCTCATTGGGGTTATTGGAAAGGTAGAGTGCCGCACGAAGGGAGCCAACCTGACCTGCATTCAAAGCACTACCACCGGGACGGGTGACACCATGGGTTCCTGCACATTCACCTGCCGCAAAAAGACCCTTGATAGATGTCTGCCACCACTTGTCTACTGCGATACCACCATTGTTATGCTGAGCACAAAGAGCAATTTCAAGATATTCTTTTGTGATATCAAGTCCTTTGGATGCATACAAATCCACCGCAGGAGCATTCATCTTAAGCAATCTTTCGATTGGAGTACCGAAACAGGACTCTGCACTCTTTAGGTATTCATAAGCTTCTGAGGAGAGTTTCTCAAACTCCACATTCTCCATACCGAAGGGATTCTTGGTATAGTCAAGGTAAACTCTTCTTCCCTTCATAACAGATTCCCGATAAACCAAAATATCAATTACAGAAGATCCTGCAAGAACTTTTCGGCTATCAAAAGGCCACTGATAACCCTTCAGGAACACCATAGAAAGAGCTTCGTATTCATCCTCAAAGTAGTCCGATAAAAACTCGTATTCATTGCCGTCCGTGTCCACCGAAACAAAGCGAGGAAGCACCTGCATATAGGTTCCCGAAACGTTCCAACGAGGTGCAATGGATGCAAGACCATACTGCCACTCAGTCAGGTTCTGTGTCTTGGCCCCTGCCATGAGCGCAAGGCTTGTAGTTCCTGTATGACATTCCGGGAAAACGCTGTCAGCATAGATACCGGCAGGACCACCGGTTGCAATCACCAAATCACCGCAACGGAATCCTACCAATTCTCCTGTCATCTGTTCCACACAGAGAAGACCACAAACTTTATCATCCTTTTTCAAAACTTCTACTGCAAGCAGGCCATCAAAGGTTGGAATATTCAATTGTTCTGCCTTCTTCTGCAGAGCCTCGGTCATAAACTTAGAAGTCAAAGGGCCAACACTGGTGGCTCTTGCAAATGGGTCATGGTCGGTCTTATATCCCACATACTCACCATAACGGTTCACAGGGAAACCAACACCAAGTTCGCAAAGATGCATGAAGGAACGAACGGACAATGCCGCCTCACAAAGGGCGTTATCACCATCCACACTTCCACCTTCAAACAGATTCTGCGCCATAGCGCGAACACTATCGGGACTATCACCGCCAAGACCTAACTTATAGTAGGTCTGCTTATCACTACCGGTATTCCGAGAGGTACCACAGTTGATACCCTCGGTAACAATTGCAACGGTTCTTTTCCCCATTTCCTGAATCCGACAAGCAGCATTGTATCCTGCCGCGCCGGTACCGATTACCAATGCATCATAAGTATATGTTTTCATTACAGTCTCCTTATATGGAATCCGCCGTCAACCTCTAAAGACTGACCCGTTACATAGGGAAGCGCACCACTTACCAGAGCATATACTGCATTTGCAATATCCTCCGGCTGGCCCCATCTCTTAATGGGAAGAAGTCCACCATCGATCAAAGCATCGTATTTCGCCTTTACAGCATCGGTCATACCGGTAGCAATGATACCGGGACGAATCTCATTAACCATAATACCGTATTCTGCAAGGCGATCTGCAAACAGTTTGGTAATCATGGTAACGCCTGCCTTGGAAATACAATATTCACCACGGCTGGTGGAACTGGTATATGCAGACATCGAAGAAATGCTTACGATATAGCCCTTAATGCCTCCCGCTATCATTCTGTTAGCGACGTCCTGAGTAAGGAAGAAGGTAGCCTTGGTGTTGATGCCCATAACGAAGTCGTAACTCTCCTCGGTCATTTCGAGAATGTCGCGTCTCTCCTTGGGAGCAACGCCCGCGACGTTGATAAGCGCGTCTATTCTGCCGTACTTTTCCATTGCGGTATCCACAAGTCTTTTTCTGTCCTCACCCGATGACAGATTGCACGAAACGTATGTAAAGCTGTCACCGAAGTTAACAAACATATCCTTTACGTCCTCGTAAGGTCTTATGTCCATT
>JAZRCD010000227.1:0-2264 GCA_045635425.1 Ructibacterium sp.
CTCAACAGAAAACTGTCTGCCACTACAGTTGATATCCGGTGGCAAAACGGTAATCCCTTGGCCTTTGATTACTTCAATATACTTTGTTACCTTATCCGCATGTTCGATAAAGGATGTCAAAAGCGCCGCAAAGAAGGCAACAGGATAATGGCACTTAAGCCATGCGGTTTGATACGCTACCACTGCATAGGCAGCCGCATGAGACTTGTTGAATGCATAGGATGCAAAATCCATCATTTCATCAAAAATGGACGCGGCAACCTTTTCATCTACCCCTCGTTTTACTGCGCCATCTACAACCTGTCCGTCATCCACCACACCATAGATAAAGTTCTGACGCTCTTTTTCCATCACATCAGCTTTCTTCTTAGACATAGCACGACGAACCAAGTCCGCTCTTCCCAATGAATATCCGCCCATCTCACGGACAATCTGCATAACCTGTTCCTGATATACAATACAACCATAGGTTACATCCAAAATATGTTCCAACATGGGGTGCTTATACCGCACCATAGAAGCATTCTTTTTGTTTGCCACATAGGTAGGAATCGAATCCATAGGACCCGGACGATACAGAGAAATACCCGCAATAATGTCCTCTAAGGAGTTGGGGCAAAGTTCTTTCATAAACTGTTTCATACCGCCACTTTCCAACTGGAACACGCCGTCGGTTTCTCCTGCAGAAATCATGGCATAAGTGGGTGCATCTCCAAAATCTAAAGCATTGATGTCAATTCTTTCTCCCGTTTGACGACAGATATGTTCTACCGCATCACGAATTACTGTCAGGGTACGAAGACCCAAGAAATCCATCTTCAAAAGACCCAGCCGTTCAATGGTAGTCATGGTAAACTGGGTGGTAATAACATCGTCATTCTTCTGCAAAGGCACATAATTCTGCACCGGTTCTTTGGTGATTACAACACCTGCCGCATGGGTGGATGTGTGTCTGGGAAGACCTTCCAGCTCCTTAGCGGTATCGACCAGTTTTTGAATTCGCGGATCACTTTGATAAAGTTCCTCCAACTGATAATTTACCTTCAATGCCTTTTCAATGGTCATCTTCAGTTCGTTAGGAATCTGTTTCGCAACCTGATCTACCACCCCATAAGGGATATCCAATGCACGTCCCACATCTCGAACCGCAAGTCTCGCCGCCATGGTACCAAAAGTCACAATCTGACAAACCTGTTCTTCGCCATACTTTCGATTTACATAATCAATAACTTCACCACGACGTTCGTAACAAAAGTCAATATCAATATCCGGCATGCTGACACGTTCCGGATTCAAAAATCGTTCAAAAATCAATCCATACCGAACAGGATCGACGTTGGTAATATGCAAGCAATATGACACAACACTTCCTGCCGCACTACCACGACCGGGCCCAACCATTATCCCCTGTTCCCGGGCATAACGAATAAAGTCCCACACAATCAGGAAATAATCCACATATCCCATCTGCTCAATGGTCGAAAGCTCATATTCCAACCGTTCCCGAACGGTTCCGTCATCATCGGGATAACGTTCCTTCATACCATCATCAGCAATTTTGCGAAGGTACTCCTGTGAAGTGAATCCTTCCGGAACCTCAAATTTCGGCAAATGCAGTTCCCCAAAGGTAATTTCTACCTGACATCGGTCTGCAATTTTTTGCGCATTCTCAATGGCTTCAGGATGATTGGGGAACAATTCCAGCATCTCTGCTTCCGATTTCAAATATAACTGATCGGTGGACATTTTCATTCTGTCCTCATCGTTTACCGTCTTTCCCATCTGGATACACATCAGGACATCCTGATACTCAGCATCATCTTGCTTGACGTAATGAATATCATTGGTCGCAACCAAGGATAAGCCCAACTCTTCCGCAAGAGCAATCAACTCACGATTCAATTTTTGTTGTTCCAGAATCCCATGATCCTGAATCTCAATAAAATATCTGTCTTTTCCGAAAATATCAATGAATTCTTCTGCGCGTCGTTTTGCTTCTTCGTAATTATTACTCAGAATATGACGGGATAGAACGCCTGCCATGCATGCGCTTAAAGCAATCAGTCCCTTGTTATACTTGCGAAGAATCTCCATATCAATTCGCGGACGATAATAAAAACCTTCGGTAAAACCGATGGATACAATCTTCATTAGGTTCCGATATCCTTCTTCGTTTTCGGCAAGAAGAATCAAATGGTAACTTTGTGCATCATATTCATGCACTTTATCATGGCGGGATCGAGCGGCAACATAGACCTCACAGC
>JAZRCD010000228.1:0-2714 GCA_045635425.1 Ructibacterium sp.
AATTTCAATGTTGGAGCAACGCTCCACCTTGCCGTCGTAGGTTTTATTGTGCAGATAATTCCCTACCGATATGCCGCCGCCGGAAATATCGTGGAAATCGCTGTGAACCACTTTAGAGTTGGACACGCCTTCGGTAAAATAAATACCGCTGGAACCAAGACAAGCAAATTCACAACCATTAAATACTACGGAATCTGCATAAGAAACCAAAATCTGCGCATGCATCAGCTTTTGAGTATAATAGGTTTGGGTGCCGATGCGAAGCTCGTCTGACTGGTTAAATGCCGCACCGTAGGTAGTGGCATCGTCCCAGGCACCGTGTTGGAAGGAAATATTTTGAAATTCCAAATTTTCCACCTTGGAAGAGGAGCTGACACCTTGAATGGTGAGCAATCCATCCGTTACGGCACAATAGGTTTTTGCAGTGGTCATATCTTCGTTGGCATAGGGATAGTAGTACATTTTTTGGTTAGCTTTATCGAAATAAAACTCACCGGGTTCATCTAAGAGCGCCATTGCATTTTCCAAATAGAATGCTCTGATATGGCCATTGGGGTCAATCGGCATAATGGTTTGGGTATGATTATTGAGCAAATATGCGTTAAAATAGGGATATTTGGTATTGATATATGCATAGTTGGAATCATAGGTAACGCTGTCTACCGGAAAACGATGGTTTGCCCATGCAAGATTGAATACAATCTGCATGCGGGACTCACCTTCTAATTCTCTGGAAATATTCGGACGTTCCTTCAAGCTTACCTTGATGCCGTCTGCTTTATGGGAACTGTTTTTGGGTGAGCTTGGAGTAATAGGATCTCCCCAATACCACTGATCACTTCGTGCCATAGTTGCCTGGTAGCCGTTTACATACAAGGCTCTGGTTTCACGGGTTTGGGTAGATGCTACCCAATATTCTTCGCCGGGAACCTGGCTCCATTTACCGGTTAAAGGTTCTCCGCCGGATAGAATCGGACGATTTTCAGGGTCGTCTCCCCGGATAATTACCTTATAACCGTTTCGACCGCTCATAGTGGGGTCAATGGTGATGGTGGTATTGCTTTGGTAAACACCGGGTGCCACATGAATCACAATATCACCGGTCATGGAAGCATTTACGGATTTTACCTTGGTAAGTGCCTGTGCCACAGTGGCAAGAGGTGTTTCCGGCGTTAATCCGTCATTGGTGGATTTTCCGCCGGGTGCCACGTAGAAATCCATATAGGAACCGCTGGCAGTGTAGGGCGTAATCTCGTCCATATCGGATAATGCCAGAATTTTCAGTGTGCTACCTGCTTCCACATCTGTTAAGCCAAAGGAAACAGTGGTGGAGGTGCTACTTGCTGTTTTTGGGATTTGCGCCAGCTTTCCGCCTTTATAAATTGCGCAAATCAGCGTGGTGTTACGAGGAATATTGGAGCAATTCACGGTCACAGTGGAACGTCCTTCCGGAAGAGTGGTAACCACCCGGTTGGAAGCATTTTTAATTTTAACTGTGGGGATTGCTGCTTCTTCCTCCAGTGCTGCCTCATAAAGAGCAACCAACTCTGCAGGGGTATCATACTCCTTACCAACCATACTCCAAAATGCCATAGGCGGATACGCCAGACCTTGGGTGTCGGCTTCCACATCGATATAAATGTAATTGCCGGAGGTTAACAGGGCTTCATAAATGCCCTGGGAGGTGGTCATATTTTTGATTCCGTAAAGAATCTGATACTGCTTAGAGTAGGTGTCTTCTAAGGTGAAAGAATCAAAATAAAATGTATCGCAATAGAAAGTAAATTTCAGTGTATGCGTTCCCTTGGATAAGGGGAAGGTTGCCACACATTCCTCGTTATAAGAATAGGTGGCGGAGCGGTCGCTTTGGAAGTGCATATTTTCATAAAAATAGTTGGTTCCGTCGATGGAAATATCAAAGGAAACATCCTTCCAGGCAGCGCCCTTCATATATAAATTGAAAACTGTATCTTCTTCTACGTTAATGGTGTAACTACCGCTTAATTCCGAGCCCGCCTTGGCAACTGAAGTGCCGGCATAGGTGGTTTTTAAAAGACTGCCGGAGGCATAATTTTCAGCCTGGTACACCGTTCTCATCGCTCTGTCGGAAACATCTGGGTTTACCGAGGGAGGAGTGGGAGTCGGTTCGGCAGTGGGAACAGGTGAAGGCAAGCTTGCCCCTTTTGTTACCTTTAAATTTACCAAATTAATTTGGGAACCCCATGTTGCATGGTTTTTCACGCCGTCGGAACCATCTGTCATAGACATACGAAGGGATGCAACGGTAGCGGTGTTACTTCCGGTATTCTGAATGGTGATGGTGTTGGTTCCTTCTCTTAAATAGAGAAATTCCATATCCATCTGTGCAGAACCGTCTGCCCAGCAGGTGGTCTGCCAACCGGCGGTATTGTTTTTCAAAAGGTTGGCATAGAAGCCGGTATCGGAGGTCACAACAAAGCTATGCACCTTATTGTCACACACACCTAAGTACGGATACACAATGCCTGCACCATCGGCAGAAACCTCTGCCTGTAAGGTAACAGATGCACCGGCACCTAAGGAAATATACTGACCAATGTCATTGGTTTGTGCGGAATAGTTTCCCTCTCCTCCTACCAGATAATTGTGAATACCCACGTCCAGTCGATCTCCAAAGGAGGTATGTTCGGTGGCATAGGGGATATAGGAGGTAGTGATTTTGGAAAGATAGCTCA
>JAZRCD010000229.1:0-2495 GCA_045635425.1 Ructibacterium sp.
GTTCCTGCGGTTGTAACATGAGCCCCGCAGCAGCATTGGTAGGTGCAGGTCTTGGTACCTTGGTTTATCTGGCATTCACCAAGATGAAGAGCCCGGTATTCTTAGGTTCGTCCTTTGCATTTATTGGTTCTATGTGTGCGGCATTTGCCGGTGGCGTTTCCATGTCTGTGGGATTTTTGGGAATGATTCTCGGTGCTATCTTTGCAGGCCTTGTATATGTGGTAATTGCTATCATTGTTAAGATTGCAGGCGTTAAGTGGGTTGACAAGGTAATGCCCGTTGCAGTTATCGGTCCTACCGTTGCTATCATCGGTCTTTCTCTGGCTGGTAATGCAGTTGGTGACATCCTGAAGGGTAGCATTCCTGATGTTGCGGCATCTCCCTTGATTACTGCTCTTTGTGGTGTTGTAACCTTGCTTATCACCATTCTTTGCTCTACCTATGGTAAGAAAACTGCGAAGCTGATCCCCTTTATTTTCGGTATCTTGGGTGGTTATGCTCTTTGTGGTATCTTTACCATCATTGGTTATGCAGCAAACTTAGATGCATTGAAGATTCTGAATGTTGCTCCTTTCTTGGCACTGGTAGATGGCGGTGTTTCCCTGAAGACTTTCCTAGCAGTTCCCGATTTCACTTTCGTAACTGCAATGAAGGGCTTCGGTGAACTGAATGCGGCATACATCGGTACCGTTGCAGTTGCTTATGTTCCGGTTGCTTTTGTTGTATTTGCAGAGCATATCGCAGACCACAAGAACCTGTCTTCCATCATCGAGGCAGAACTTCTGGAAGAGCCGGGTCTCCACAGAACTCTGTTGGGTGATGGTATTGGTTCTATGGTTGGTGCACTTTTCGGCGGTTGCCCCAACACTACTTATGGTGAGTCTGTTGGATGTGTAGCAATCACCAGAAACGCATCCGTTTACACCATCCTGACCGCTGCAATTATGGCGATCCTGATTGCATTCATCTCTCCCTTTATTGCATTTGTAAACTCCATTCCCTCTTGTGTTATGGGTGGTGTTTGTATGGCTCTTTACGGCTTTATTGCAGTATCCGGTCTGAAGATGATTCAGAAGGTTAACCTGAACCTGAACAAGAACCTCTTCGTAGTTTCTTCTATCCTGATTTCCGGTATCGGTGGTCTGACCCTGACCTTTGGTAAGGTTACCTTGACCTCTATCGCTTGTGCATTGATTCTTGGTATCATTGTAAATCTTTGCGTAAAGAATGCGCCTGATGAGGAATAATTAGAAGTAAAAAGGAGATAAGACTATGAAAAACGTGACAGTATTTGATCACCCTTTGATTCAGCATAAGACTACCATCCTTCGCCAGACCTCTACTACCAATAAGGAGTTTCGGGAATCCGTTGAGGAAATCACCATGCTGATGTGCTACGAGGCACTCAGAGACCTTCCTCTTGAGGATGTGGAAATCGAAACCCCTATTCAAAAGACCACCAAGAAGATGCTCAAGGGCAAGAAGATTGCCGTTGTTCCCATTCTTCGTGCAGGTCTGGGTATGGTAAACGGCATGTTGTCCTTGGTTCCTACCGCTAAGGTTGGACACATCGGTATGTATCGTGATGAGGTTACCATGCAACCGCAGGAATACTACTGCAAGTTGCCCGAAGATATTGACAAGCGTTTGGTGGTTGTGGTTGACCCCATGCTGGCAACCGGTGGTTCTGCCATTGATGCTATCTCTCAGATTAAATCCTATGGTGCAACCAACATCAAGTTCCTTTGCTTGATTGCGGCTCCGGAGGGTATTGAGGCATTGACCAATGCGCATCCTGATGTACAGATTTATTGTGCCAATGTGGATGAATGCCTGAACGAGAACTGCTATATTGTTCCGGGCCTGGGTGATGCAGGTGACAGAATCTTTGGCACCAAATAACATTTCGTAATAAGAAAGCTGAACGAATCATTTCGTTCAGCTTTTTCTTTTGTATGGGTGGTTTTCGTTGACAGAATAGAAATTCTGTTGTAAAATAAAGGTATCTCATAAATTGGGGAGAAGTTAGATGAAACGTAAAATTACAGAAGTATCTGTTTATGAATTTTTCTTGTGTATGTTTGTTATTTTAATCCACCTTTTATCCGAAGGAGTGGATGTTTTCCCGAAATGGAGTTTTTCTTCCATTGCTTTTTCGTCCCTGACACGACTTGCCAGTTTTGCAGTTCCCGGCTTTGTGTTTACCAGCGGATTGAAACTCTTTTACAAATATGGAGAGAGAAAGCATTTCCCATACCCGAAGTTTTTGTGGGATCGTCTTATTAAGATTGTGATTCCTTATTGCTTTGCGGTTGTGATTTACTATTTGATTCTTTCGTTTGGGCTGAATCTTTATGAATTCAGTTGGGATCAAATGTGGCATTTCTTGATTACGGGAGATGTTTCTGCACAGTTTTACTTTGTTATTCTGATTATCCAGTTTTATCTTTTCATGCCCGTCTGGATTTATTTCAGCAGAACAAGAAGCAAGGTGT
>JAZRCD010000230.1:0-3086 GCA_045635425.1 Ructibacterium sp.
TAATTGTCTTCCTAAGACCGCTTGGCCTCCGACTTCTTCTTTGCCGATACCTACCGGAGTTACAGCACCTATACCGGTAACAACAACACGCTTCATAAAAAATCCTCCTACTTTAACAATTCTATAAAAATCTTTAACCGGAATCCGGTTACAAATTTCTATAGAATGGTTCCGCTGTGTGGGAAACCACACAGCGGAAATAGTCACTCTTACTGTCTTTCCTTGATGTATGCAACAGCATCAGCAACAACGCTGATTTTTTCAGCATCCTCATCAGGAATCTCAATATCAAATTCTTCTTCCAGAGCCATCATCAATTCAACGATGTCCAAAGAATCTGCTTCCAAGTCGTTGATGAAAGATGCTTCCATGGTAACAACATCCTCGTCAACACCCAGCTGCTCAACAGTAATTTCCTTTACCTTTTCAAAAATATCCATTTTAAAATCCTCCTTTATGTATTTTAATATAATCATGGATTCATTTTTTTCAATTTGAGAGTATATCACATAACTAAGCCACCGTCAACATGTATTACCTGTCCTGTGATATATTTTGCTTCCTCGCTTGCGAGAAAGACCGCTAAATTAGCAACATCTTCCACTTGGCCAAACTGCTTCAAAGGAATCGTCGCAAGGTATGATTCCCTTACCTCTTCCTTTAATTGATCCGTCATGGCCGTCTGAATAAATCCGGGGGCTATAGCGTTACAACGAATATTCCAATGAGCCATCTCTTTTGCAGTCGATTTGGTAAGACCAATCAATCCCGCCTTAGACGCCGCATAGTTTGCCTGACCGGGATTTCCCATAACACCTGATATAGATGTTATATTAATGATAACACCGCTCTTTTGTTTCATCAGCATTTTGTATGCAGATTTCGTAACCAGAAACGCACCTTTTAGATTGATATCCAAAACAACATCCCAATCTTCTTCACTCATTCTGGCAATCAAAT
Organism: Ructibacterium sp.; assembly: GCA_045635425.1. Lineage (GTDB taxonomy): Bacteria > Bacillota > Clostridia > Monoglobales > Monoglobaceae > Ructibacterium. Next base: position 961 of record JAZRCD010000230.1, read on the forward strand.
TATCTCGGGTGATACCGGCATTATTAATGATAACATCAATACCACCAAAGGTTTCTTTCCCGAAGGTTATCAACTTTTCCGCATCCTCCGCCACAGAAACGTCGCAAAGAAAATATTCTGCACATCCGCCGGCTTGACGAATCTCTTGACAAACACTTTCTGCTAATTCCTGATTTCTGCCGGAAACAATAACATTAGCACCTAACGATGCAAACTTTAATGCGATACCCCGTCCAATTCCTTGGGTACTTCCGGTAACCAGAACTGTTTTATCCTGAAATTTCATATTTTTCTCCTCTATGCAAGGGCGTTCTTGAGTTCATCCAAAGACTTCATATCTTCCACATGATACACAGCAACGTCCTTATTTATCTTCTTTACAAAACCGGAAAGCGCTTTGCCCGGTCCAATCTCAACAAAGATATCTACGCCGTCTGCAATCATTTTTCTCAAACTCTCTTCAAAGAGAACCGATGAAGAAACCTGACGAACTAACAAATCTTTGATTTCATCTTTGTTCTGCACATAATCCGCGGTTACGTTGGAAATCAACGGAATTTCCAAATCCGTTACATTCACCTGCTCCAATTCAACACCCAGTTTTTCCCCTGCACCTTTTAGCATACTGCAATGAAATGGTGCACTGACCGGCAAAATCACAGCTCTCTTAGCGCCTTTTTCTTTTGCAACCTCGCAAGCATATTCTACTGCAGAAACCTCACCTGCAACAGTAATCTGTCCGGGACAATTGAAGTTTGCAGGTTCCACAATACCCTTTTCGGAAGCAATTTGACAAACCTGTCGAACAACATCTGCATCTAAATTAAGAATTGCAGCCATGGTACCAACACCTACAGGAACTTCTTCCTGCATAAACTTACCACGTTTTTTTACCAAACGAACTGCATCACCAAAAGTCATGCTGCCGGCTGCAACATGGGCAGTATATTCACCCAAACTAAGACCGGCTACTACATCGGGTTTGATACCGAATGACTTTACAACCTCCAACGCAGCAACTGACATTGTCAAAATAGCAGGCTGTGTGTTCTCTGTAATCATTAAAGTTTCGCTATCGCCTTCAAAAATCATCTTTTCAATATCGAATCCCAACGCATCGGAGGCAGTTTTGAATACATTTTTTGCAACGGAGAAATGATCGCACAACTCTTTTCCCATACCAATTGCCTGAGACCCTTGCCCTGCAAACAAAAATGCAATTTTCATTTTCCTTACCTCCACTACTCGTTTAAGCCATCAAACAATGAATCAACGATTTCTTTACAAGATTTAATATCGTGAATTAATCCGGCACTCTGTCCCGCCATAACACTTCCCATCTGGGTATCTCCATCAACAACCGCCGCTTTCAATGCACCTGCACCCAGATTCTCAAAGACTTCTAAATCGCCATCTTTTTCAATCTTATCCATCATTCTGGTCAATTTATTCTTCAAGGTTCTAACCGGATGTCCGGTAAACCGACCGGTAACTACCGCGTCTCTATCCTTTGCCGAAACCACTGCATCTTTATAATTCTGATGAACCACACATTCATCAGAACAAAGAAATCGTGTTCCAACCTGAACGCCCTCTGCACCAAGAGCAAACGCCGCTTTGACACCGCGATGATCCGCGATTCCTCCTGCTGCAATAACCGGAATGCTAACCGCATCAACTACCATTGGAACCAAGGTCATGGTAGTTAATTCACCAATATGGCCACCGGCCTCACAACCTTCTGCAACTACTGCATCGGCTCCTGCCTTTTCCATTCTCTGCGCCAATGCAACAGACGGAATTACAGGTATAACTACTGTTCCAACCTCTTTCAGGGCAGGAATGTACTGCCCCGGATTACCGGCGCCTGTGGTAACCACAGCTACCTTTTCTTCCGTCAACATGGTCATAACCTCTGCCGCATAGGGCGAAAGAAGCATAACATTCACACCAAACGGCTTATCCGTCAGGGTTCTTGCCTTATGAATCTGTTCTCTTACAACATCAGCGGGTGCATTTCCTGCCGCAATCAGACCAATACCACCGGCATTGGATACCGCCGCCGCCAATTCTGCAGTAGCAACCCAAGCCATTCCGCCCTGAATCACGGGGTATTCCACACCCAG
>JAZRCD010000231.1:0-3357 GCA_045635425.1 Ructibacterium sp.
GCCACCGAAAATCTGTATAACTGGGACTTTGAGGAAAATCAACCGCTGTTTGCCTCTTGTTGTACTCCCGAGAGTTTTTTGGCGCATTTAGAGGCGGTGAATGATCCCTTTATGGTGGGATGTCTGGATATCGGTCATGCGGAAATGGTCATAGAGGGAGTGGAGAAGTCGGCGGTTGCAATCATCGATGCGCTGGGGGAAAAAATTCAGGCGCTGCACATCCACGACAACGATTTGCGGTGGGATTCTCATCGGATTCCATTTTCCAGAAACATTGATTTTGAGGCAATTGTAAAGGCGCTGAAGCGGAATCATTACCAAGGTGATTTTACCTTGGAATGTATTATGCATCTTAGGGAGTGTCCCGAGGGAGAAGAATTAAACGCCCTCAGGGAACTGGCTGTTGCTACCAAAAAATTGGCGGAGATGTTTGATGCTTGTGAATGAAAATGAGGCGATTTTATGAAGGAGATAACTCCGAATTATTATCATAAATTCAAGTGTATTGCAGATAGATGCAAGCATAGTTGTTGTATCGGCTGGGAGATTGAGATTGATGCACAATCCATGGAACGATATCAAGCCATGGACACCCCGTTGGGGGAGCGGATTTTGAAAAATATCGAGGGAGACCCCCCTCATTTCATACTTGGTCAGGGGGAGCGATGCCCCTTCCTGACCGAAAAGGGTCTTTGTGATATCATCTGTGAATGCGGAGAGGATGGACTTTGTGATATCTGCACCCTTCATCCGAGATTCCGAAACTTTTACGGGGACTTTTGTGAGACAGGTCTGGGACTTTGTTGCGAAGAAGCGGCACGGTTGATTTTGACCGAGGAGGAGCCCTTCTCTGTTTTGGTTCCCCAAGAGGGCCTAACCGAGGAGGAGCAGGTGTTCTTCGGCATTCGTGAACGGATTTTTGAAATTCTTCAGAATCGGCAGATTGGCATTTATGAGCGGTTCCAACAGTTGGCGGAAGGGATGGAGATTTCCCTTAGCGTTTCGGTGGAGGAACTGTGCGAGAACTATCTGTCCTTGGAGCGGTTGGATGAAAACTGGACAGAAATTTTAAGGAACCTGAAAGGATATTCCTTTGATGGCAGTATTTTTCAGGAAAGTGTGGCTCAAATCCCCATGGAGCAGTTGGCGGTTTATTTTATCTTTCGTCACTTGTCCGATGCTCTTTGGGACGGAAACTATCAGGGAAGAGTTCGGTTTGCTCTAATGAGTTGTCTGTTATTGGGTATCCTATGGGAAAAGGATAAAAAAGTAAATGGAATCATAGATTTTGAAACATGGATTGATTTGGTGCGGATGTATTCTGCCGAGGTAGAGTATTCCGAGGATAATCTGGAAACGTTGTTAGGAGATCAGAATATATAATACGATAATGGGAAGTGAACAAAATGGCAGCAAAACAGTTTCAACTTGATATGTCAAAAGGGTCCATTTTTAAAAACACCATACGCTTTGCCATTCCGTTGGTATTTGCAAGTCTGTTGCAGTTGTTCTATAATGCGGCGGACTTGGTGGTGGTCAGTCGGTTTGCAGGTTCTCATGCAATGGCGTCGGTAGGCGCTACCAGTTCCCTGACCAATCTTTTGGTGAATGTATTCATTGGTATTTCTCTGGGTGCCAGTGTAGTAATGTCCCGTAAGTTTGGTGCTGATGACAAAAAAGGTATGCGCCGAACGGTGCATACGGCCATTTTCTTGGGTATTCTGGTGGGTGTTGTCGCCGGAATCATTGGGGTCTTCTTTAGTAGACCCATGCTTGTGTTGATGGGTACGCCGGAGGGTGACGTGTTAGACGGGGCTACCTTGTATATGAAAATTCTCTTTTTGGGCGTGCCTGCATCCTTGGTCTATAACTTTGGTGCTGCAATCCTTCGGGCAATCGGAGATACCAAGCGCCCTCTTTATATTCTGGCGGCATCGGGTCTGGTAAATGTAATTCTCAACTTGGTGCTGGTAATTTTCTTTCATATGGGTGTTGCCGGAGTTGCTATTGCAACTGCCACCTCCAATTATATCTCTATGGTGGTTATGATTTGGTGCATGGTGAAAGAAAAAGGAGATGCCCGTTTATTCCTGAATAAATTGAAGTTATATAAAAAGGAACTGATGGAGATTTTGACTATCGGCGTACCTGCCGGAATACAATCCTCCTTTTTCAGTTTGTCCAATACGGTAATTCAGTCCACCGTAAATAGTTTTGGTGAGGCGGCTATCGCCGGAAATTCAGCGGCATCCAATATTGAGGGATTTATCTATGTGGCAATGAATGCTTTTTATCAGGCTACGATGACCGGAATCAGCCAGAATTATGGTGCCAAAAACGAGGGTAGAATCCGTAAAACCATCTGGGTGAATCTACTCTGTGTTACTACGGTGGGACTTGGTCTTGGCCTTTTGGTGGTGTTCTTCTCTGAGGGCCTTTTAGGAATCTATATTACCGACTCTCCCGAGGCCATAGTTTATGGAATGAAGCGGAATCTATTGGTTGGTTTGACATATTTCCTTTGCGGAAATATGGAGGTTCTGACAGGAGCCCTTCGTGGTCTTGGAAGTTCTGTTACGGCGGCGGTTTCTTCCTTTGTGGGAACTTGCGGATTCCGGATTATCTGGGCAACTGTTATCCTCAAGATGCTAAGTGGACATATCGGAATGTTGTACCTTTGCTGGCCGATTTCGTGGATTTTGGTAAGTGCTATGCATGTAGTTACGCTGGCGGTTATTATGCCACGGGCGCTACGTCGGATGAGGGTTAGTTAGAGGTGGAAAAGTTTTTTAGAGGGGGTATAAAGATTGAAAAATTTATTTACCATAAAGCATACCAATATGATAAAGGGAATAGCATTGATTTTTCTTCTTTTTCATCATTTGTTTTATGAGGCGGAAAGCATGACCTCCTGTATCACTTTTTTTTCACAGGAATCTTACATTACCGTAAAATTGGCGGCGATTTCAAAAATGTGTGTGACAATTTTTTTGATATTAAGCGGTTACGGATTGATGAAAAGTGCTGAAAAAGAGCAAAAGTCTATTGGTATTGAGTTTTCTTTGACTCATATTATAAAAGTAATGTTTATGTTCTGGTTTGTGTATCTGGTATTTGTTCCAATGGGGATATACTTTGGAAGAACACCGGTGGCGGTTTATGGAACCGGCACAAATGGATTTTTGAACTTTCTTCTGGACTTTTTTGGTGTCTCTTATTTAACAGACACACCTACATTCAATGCAACTTGGTGGTACATGGGTGAAATTTTAAGATTATATCTCTTGTTTCCGCTTTTCTATTATGGCGTAAAAAAGAACAAAGAGCTTATAGTTTTATGGAGTTTAAGTCGGATCG
>JAZRCD010000232.1:0-5472 GCA_045635425.1 Ructibacterium sp.
TATTTCGTCGAAAAACCTAAGTATGACGAAAAGGTATGCCGTATGCGTGATGCAACGTATGCGCTTCCCTTGCACGTAAAGGTTCGTCTTGTCAATAAAGAAAAGGGCGGCGAAGTGATTGACTCCGCTGACGTCTTTATGGGCAACATTCCTTTGATGACTGAAGACGGCGGTTTCATCATCAATGGTGCGGAACGTGTTATCGTGTCCCAGTTGGTTCGTGCGCCAAGCGTATATTATTCGGAAGAATTTGACAAGACCGGTAAGAAATTGTTCTCATCTCAGGTTATCCCCAACCGTGGTGCATGGCTGGAGTATGAGACAGACAGCAACGATATCTTTTATGTAAGAATCGACCGGAACCGCAAGATTCCGGTAACCGTTTTGATCCGTGCGCTGGGCTTTGGCACCGATGCTCAGATTACCGAACTGTTCGGTGAGGATGCAAGACTTTTGGCTACCATGGAAAAAGACACCACTTCCACTTTAGAAGAAGGTCTTCTGGAAGTTTACAGAAAACTTCGTCCGGGTGAGCCTCCTACAGTAGAATCTGCACAGACTCTGATTCAGAATCTGTTCTTTGATCCCAAGCGGTATGATCTGGCAAAGGTTGGTCGTTACAAGTTCAATAAGAAACTGCAACTTGCCAACAGAATTGTGGGCTTTGTGTCCGGTCAGACCATTGCAGACCCCGAAACTGGTGAGATTTTGGTAACCGAAGGTGATGTAATCACTAAGGAAATCGCTGCAGCGCTGGAAAAAGCAGAGGTAAATGACATTGTTCTGGATGTGGACGGAAACCGCACCAAGGTTATCTCCAACCACATGGTTGATCTTAAGAACTATGTTTCTTACAACCCCAGAGAATACGGTATCACCGAGACCGTTTGTCTCAGTGTTCTTAAAGAAATTATGGAACAGTATCCTGATGTGGATTCTGAGGAATTCAAGGCACAGTTGGTTGCCCGCAAGGATGAACTGATTCCTCGTCAGATTATGATTGACGATATTCTGGCGTCCATCTCTTACGTATGTAACTTAGCAACCGGCGTAGGTCAGGTAGACGATATTGACCATTTGGGTAACCGTCGTCTCCGTAGCGTAGGTGAACTTCTGCAGAACCAGTTCCGTATCGGTCTTTCCCGTATGGAGCGTGTGGTTCGTGAGCGTATGACCATTCAGGATCTGGATGTAATCACACCCCAGACCTTGATTAACATTCGCCCCGTAACCTCTGCAATCAAGGAGTTCTTCTGCTCCTCCCAGTTGTCTCAGTTTATGGATCAGATTAACCCCTTGGGTGAGTTGACTCATAAGAGAAGACTTTCTGCCCTGGGTCCCGGCGGTCTCTCTCGTGAGCGTGCCGGCTTCGAGGTCCGTGACGTACACCATTCTCACTATGGTCGTATGTGTCCCATTGAGACCCCGGAAGGTCCTAACATCGGTTTGATTAACTCTCTGAGCGGTTTTGCAAAGGTAAACGAGTATGGTTTCATTGAAACTCCCTATCGGAAGATTGATAAGGAAACCGGTATTGTTACCCAGGAAGTTGAATACATGACTGCGGACACCGAAGAAGGTTTCTATGTAGCACAGGCAACCGAGCCTCTGGATGAAGAGGGACGGTTCCTGAACAAGAAGATCGTAACCCGTTATAAGGATGAGTTCCTTGAAGTTTCTCCCAAGACGGTTGACTACATGGACGTATCTCCCAGACAGGTCATGTCTATCGCAACTGCGATGATTCCCTTCTTGGAGAACGATGACGCGAACCGTGCGCTGATGGGTTCTAACATGCAGCGTCAGGCGGTTCCCCTCTTGGTTCCTGAGTCTCCCATTGTTGGTACCGGTATGGAATACAAGGCAGCTCGTGACTCCGGTGTCTGTGTTCTGGCAACCAAGGGTGGTACTGTAGAAAAGGTTTCTGCAGATGAAATTGTAATTCTGAACGACGATAAGGAAATCGATCGTTATAAACTGATCAAGTTCACCCGTTCCAATCAGGGTACTTGTATCAACCAGCGTCCCATTGTAGTATCCGGTGAAAGAGTAGAGGCCGGTGACATTATTGCAGATGGTCCCTCCACCCAGAATGGTGAAATCGGTTTGGGTAGAAATATCCTCATCGGCTTCATGACCTGGGAAGGTTACAACTACGAGGATGCTATCTTGATCAACGAGAAACTGGTAAAGGAAGATATCTTTACTTCCATTCATATTGAAGAATACGAAGTAGAAGCAAGAGATACCAAATTGGGTCCGGAAGAAATTACCCGGGATATTCCCAACGTGGGTGAAGATGCACTCCGCAATCTGGATGAGCGTGGTATCATTCGCATTGGTGCCGAGGTAGAGAGCGGCGATATCTTAGTTGGTAAGGTTACTCCTAAGGGTGAAACCGAACTGACTGCTGAAGAACGTCTCCTCCGTGCAATCTTCGGTGAGAAGGCAAGAGAGGTAAGAGACACCTCCTTGAGAGTTCCCCATGGTGAGTATGGTATTATTGTAGATGTTCAGGTATTTACCCGTGCAAACGGAGATGAACTCTCCCCCGGTGTAAATCAGGTGGTTCGTTGTTATATTGCCCAGAAGAGAAAGATTTCCGTGGGTGATAAGATGGCGGGTCGTCACGGTAACAAGGGCGTTATTTCCCGTATCCTTCCTGAAGAGGATATGCCCTTCCTGGAAGATGGTACACCGCTTCAGATCGTACTGAACCCCCTGGGCGTACCTTCCCGTATGAATATCGGTCAGGTATTGGAAGTTCACTTGGGCTATGCGGCAAAGGCGCTTGGCTGGAAGATTGCAACTCCCGTATTTGACGGCGCAAACGAGGAAGACATTATGGACGCCTTAGAGCAGGCAGGCTACAACAGAAACGGTAAGTCAGTTCTTTATGACGGACGTACCGGTGAGCCGTTCGATAACCCCGTAACCGTTGGTTACATGCACTACCTGAAACTCCATCACTTGGTTGATGATAAGATTCACGCACGTTCTACCGGTCCTTACTCCTTAGTAACCCAGCAGCCTTTGGGTGGTAAGGCACAGTTCGGTGGACAGCGTTACGGTGAGATGGAAGATTGGGCGCTGGAAGCATACGGGGCAGCTTACACCCTGCAGGAAATCCTGACTGTCAAGTCCGATGATGTTGTTGGTCGTGTGAAGACCTACGAATCTATCGTTAAGGGTGAAAACGTTCCCGAACCCGGTGTTCCTGAATCCTTTAAGGTATTGGTAAAGGAACTGCAGAGTCTTGCCCTTGACATCAAGGTTCTGGATAAGGATGACAACGAGATCGTTCTTCGTGAGTCCATGGACGATGATCCTGATGATTTGCCGGTAAACATTGCAGGCATTGAAGACGATGATATGCTTCCTGCAGACGACGATCTGGATTTGGATCTGGACGGCGATGATGACGATCTGATGGACGACATCCTTGGCGACGACGAAGAAGAAGGTGACAGCGTGCTGGCAAGCGGACTGGCAGATCTTCTGACAGGCGGTGCCGATGACGGTTTTGATGGCGACTATCTGGATTCTGAAGAAGTTGATTCTCTGGAACAGTTGGTCGAAGAGGAAGATGATGATTTTGATGATGACGACGTTTTGTTCTAATTAATCGAGTAAAAAATTGGAACAGGCTTGGGCTGTCTGCCAAACTCACGGCAGACAGCGACGAAAATTGTGAGTTGGAAAGGCATGGTCGTTATGAGCGAATATCAAAATTTTGATGCAATACAAATTGGGTTGGCATCTCCCGAAAAGATCAGAGAGTGGTCTCATGGTGAGGTAAAGAAGCCCGAAACCATCAACTACAGAACCTTAAAGCCGGAAAAAGACGGCTTGTTCTGCGAGCGGATTTTTGGACCGCAGAAGGACTGGGAGTGTCACTGCGGTAAGTATAAAAGAGTACGTTATAAGGGTGTTGTCTGTGACCGATGCGGCGTTGAAGTAACCCGTTCTAAGGTTCGTCGTGAGCGTATGGGTCATATTGAACTGGCAGTCCCCGTTTCTCACATCTGGTATTTCAAGGGTATCCCCAGCCGGATGGGTCTGATTCTGGATATGTCCCCCAGAGCGCTTGAGAAGGTTCTTTACTTCGCAGCGTATGTGGTTATTGATCCGGGCAGAACTTCCTTGATGAAGAATCAGATTCTCAGTGAGAAAGAGTATCGCGAGAACTACGAGAAGTACGGAGATATGTTCCGTGCAGGTATGGGTGCAGAGGCCGTTCTGGAAATGCTCCGGGATATTGATTTAGAGTCCCTGTACGAAGAATTGAAGAACGATTTAGAGGGTGCGAAGGGTCAGAAGAAGATTCGAACCGTTCGTCGTCTGGAAGTTGTGGAAGCATTCCGCAAGTCCGGCAATAAACCCGAATGGATGATTATGTCCGTTATTCCGGTTATCCCTCCTGAAATTCGTCCTATGGTACAGTTGGACGGCGGTCGTTTTGCAACCTCCGACCTGAATGATTTGTACCGTCGTGTTATCAACCGTAACAACCGGTTGAAGAGACTCCTTGATTTGGGTGCACCCGAAATCATTGTAAGAAACGAGAAGAGAATGCTTCAGGAAGCAGTGGATGCCCTGATCGATAATGGTCGTCGTGGTCGTCCCGTTACCGGCCCCGGTAACCGTCCCTTGAAGTCTCTTTCCGATATGTTAAAGGGTAAGCAGGGTCGTTTCCGTCAGAACCTTCTGGGTAAGCGTGTTGACTACTCCGGACGTTCTGTTATCGTTGTTGGTCCTGAACTGAAGATTTATCAGTGTGGTCTTCCTAAGAAGATGGCGCTGGAACTCTTTAAGCCCTTCGTTATGAAGAAGTTGGTTGCCGATGGTATGGCACACAACATCAAGTCGGCAAAGCGGATGGTTGAGAGAATCCGTCCCGAAGTTTGGGATGTTTTAGAGGATGTTATTTCCGAACATCCGGTTCTTTTGAACCGTGCACCAACCCTGCACAGACTGGGTATTCAGGCATTCGAACCGGTACTGGTTGAAGGTAAGGCATTAAAGCTCCATCCTCTGGTATGTACCGCGTTTAACGCCGACTTCGACGGTGACCAGATGGCAGTCCATCTGCCCCTGTCCGCAGAAGCACAGGCCGAGGCTCGGTTCCTGATGCTCTCTGCAAACAACCTGATTAAGCCTCAGGATGGTAAGCCTGTAACCGTTCCTACACAGGATATGGTTCTTGGTAGTTACTACCTCACCATCATTAAACCTAAGGAAGTTAAAATCCTTGAACCCGGTGATTCCGGCTTTGATGCAGGTGATGTTGTATGCTATCTCTCAAATCAGGAATTCAATAAAAACAGCAAAAAGGCAATTACCAAAGGTAAAGGTCTTTATTGGATAAACAAAGAGCTTGAAGAAGCAGGCAAAAAAGTTGCTACATTTACCGAAGAAGGTTGCTTCCCGGGTGAAGCAGGTGAAGGTAAATACTTTACTAACTTTGATGAA
>JAZRCD010000233.1:0-9159 GCA_045635425.1 Ructibacterium sp.
CTCTCACAAGGCATACACTCGGACATAACATGGAGACCTTTCTCCAGACACCGAATGGCATAAGGCGCGTGTTCGGTTGCATAGTTTGCCAGAACTACCGCATCCATATCATGTTCAATAAAGTCATCGAAACTCTCGTAAAGCGCAACTTCAATTCCTGCCTCTTCTGCTTTTTCTCTAACCTCTTCCAAAGAGGGAACGTATCGGTCACAAACCGCAACCAACTCCGCCTCCTCATAGGCAAGGAAAACGTCAATCATAGACATGCCTCGATGGGCACCAAAGACACCAACTCTTGTTTTCATTTACTATCACTCCTTATAACTGATAATCCCCTGAGGGGTATATAAACTTCCTTTTGCTTTCTCCCATCCGAGAACGGGCTTGGCAGTTTTGGGGAAACATCCCGGCTTTTCGGGATAAACGCCCATCATGTATCGCCAGAACACATAAATGGGAACCGCCGCCCAACCATGACACAGACTTCCTGCATAACCAAAATCGTCTGCACCTTTAGAGGTTTCCCAGAAGGTTGTAGCACCGGCATAGAGCATGCTGCCCCATGTCTTTTCTATATCATCCAGTACAATCTCTGCATAATCCCTCGATGTCTGCATCAGGGCATCATACTTATAAATCAAATAACTCAACTCAATGGAAACCAAGGTATCGTCCAAAAGGGCGCTGAGAATTTCTTCCTGATATTCCTCGGGAACACATTCTGCCAAAAGCGCCAATGCTTGTGTCAGTTGTGCAAAATGAGGTTCCTCCTCGGTAACATAACTTCGATACGCCTTCCGTCCCTCATGGTAGAAGCAATCATGAAAGGATTTTTGGATGGCTTCTGCCTTTTCCTTTGCCCACTTCTCCTCTTGAGGAAGTTGCAATAACCCTGCAAGGGTTTGGTAATTCTTCAGGTTCAATCCCAAAAATCCCGTCGCCAAGGCATCAGGCTTACCGGAAGCCTTTGGGTTACCGCCATCAAGGCCATCCATCCAGCCGTAAAAATTCCAGTATTCTTCACCAACCGGTTGAAGAACCACTCCATCCTCTCTTTGGTTCTTGATAAAGAATTCAAGCACGCCTCTTGCAACGGAGAGTTTTTCTCTTGCAAAATCCATATCTCCGCTGAACATGGTGTATTCTAAAAGAGCCGTCACCCATCCCAAGGAGAAACTTGGAATGGTTCGGGGATAACTTCCCGGCGCAATGTGGTTTAAAAGACCGCACTCCCATCGTCTGTGAGAAAGCAAATCCAAAGACGCCCGTGGCATGCGAGTCTCTCCGAAGCCATAATAGGTCATCAACATCTCGTTCCGACTATCAAAGCCATAAAGCGCCTGCTCACGATGGGGACCATCCTCATAGTGTTCGTGCATGCATAGATTCAATGTTCGTTGACTGACCCGATAAATCTTGTCAAATAGCCGATCTCCTGTCTTTAATTCCGACACATACGGGAACTCATATTCCACCGGTTGTATACCGATACAATGTACCGCCTTGATGCCATGATGGGCAAACACCTGAAGGTACCGTCCTGCAAAGCGGTGGATATAACAAGCAAACTTCTGCCTGCCTTCCCGACAAGTGCAGCGGAAACCATAGTTTCTCTGCCCGATAAAGGAACGAACCCGCAAATCGTCCAGATGCTCTCCAAAGGCAAGGTCAAGAACCGCGCCCTCTTCTGCCTCGATATCAATCAAATAGTAGCCGGCAACTTCCCGTCCTAAATCCATCAACCAGAAGTTGTTTTCTCTCTCAGGATAAAGAACGTCGTTCTCCCTCTTCATAAACTTCCATCGATCTTTATGTGCCAAAGCGGCATACTGCATCTGTGCCGATGGAGTATCTCCCTCCGTGATGGCAAAAACGCCTTGACCTGCAGGTTTCCCCGTGCACACATCATGGAGTTTCAATCTGCCCACGGGCCTTTCCCCATAGGCAACCTGGCTATCATCGCATAAAACCGCATTTTCCCATGCGCTGCTAACGAACGCTTCCCGCCAGCCATCGTCCTCTCGCAAATCCAACTCCAGATTAAAGGGACGCTCGTAGCAGATTCGTTCTATTTCACCACTACGGTATTCCTTGGCAGGACAGTACTTGGTTTCTTCCGAACTTACAAGCACCGCTTCTTCATCCTGCACCACCGCAAATTTTACCATAGGAATTCCTGCCGCTCTCTGGCAAGAATCCTTTCCTTGAGAATAACCAAGCAAAGACAGAAGATTCTTTCTGTCTTTACAATATTCGGTTACGTCATAGGTATCATAGACTTTCTTTTCAGGAAAATCCGCATACTGACCAAAGCCAACTAAGTGACCATTGATATACAACTCATAATTGGTGTCTGCACAAACATACACCAAAATCTTTTTGCTCTTCTTACATTCAAACACATCCTGAAAGCGAACAAACTGGTTTACCATTGTTTCTCTGCTCCAGATGGCTTTTGCTCCGTACTTCGAGAAGATATCCATAGACGTTTTCCTCACTAAAATTCTTTAATTCCCTCCGGGGTAAGCAATGTTCCGCTTGCCTTTTCCCAACCGGGAATCGGCGGATTGATTCTCTCTACCACACCCGGCTTTTCAGGATAGACACCCATCATATAACGCCAGAATACATAAACAGGAACTGCCGCCCATCCATGGCACAAACTTGCCGCATATCCAAAATCGTCAGCACCTCTGGATGTCTCCCAGAAACTGGTTGCACCTGCATAGAGCATAGATCCCCACATCTTTTCGATATCATCCAGTACAACCTCTGCATAATCTCTCGATGTCTGCATAAGTGCATCATACTTATAAATCAAGTAACTCAACTCGATGGCAACCAAATCCTCGTTCAGCATTGCCGCAATGATTTCTTCTTTCTTCGCCTCAGGAACAAATCCTGCAAGAAGCGCAATCGCCTGCGTTAACTGTGCAAAGTGAGGCTCTCCGTCCACAAAACTTTGATATGCCTTTTTCTCAGGAACATAGAAACAATCATGGAATCCGCCTGCCAACTCTTGGCGCAGTTCCTCTGCCCATGCCTTTTCTTCCGGTTTGTTCAGATACTCGGCAATATCCGCATAGTTTTTCAAGGTAATACCGAGGAATGCCGTTGCCGGCGCATCAGGTTTTGCATGATGGTTATCACCATACAGACCGGGCATCCAACCATAGAAGTTCCAGTATTCATCTCCGTCCGGTTGGAGAATCACACCGTCTTTCTTGTTACTTGCCATAAATTCCAGAACGCCCTTCGCCTTAGAAAGGTTCTTTTCTACAAACTCCATATCACCGCTAAAGAGAGCATACTCTTTCAGTGCCGTTACCCATCCCATAGAGAAACTGGGAATGGTACGCCAGTAACTACCCGGTGCAATATGGGTCAGAAGTCCGCATTCCCAACTATGTTGGGAAAGAAGGTCAAGACAGGCTCTTGGCATTTTGGTTTCACCAAAGGAATAATAACTCATCAGCATCTCGTTCCGGCTATCGAAACCGTAGAGCGCCTGCTCTCTTTGGGGACAGTCCTCATAATGCTCATGCATACAATTATGCAAGGTATTCATTGCCACCTGATAAATCCGATCAAAGAGACGATCGCCACTCTTTAAAGTAGAACGATAGGGCAAGGGATATTCCACCCGATGAATACCCAAAGTATGTACCGCTTTCACTCCCTTATGGGCAAATATCTGGAGATAACGTCCTGCAAACCGATGGATATAGCAAGCAAGTTTCTGTCTGCCTTCACGACAGATACAACGGAATCCGAAATTTCTGTTGCCGATAAAGGAACGAACTCTCAAGTCATCCAGATGTTCTCCGAAGGCAAGGTCAAGAATTGCACCATCTTCTGCCTCCACATCAATGACAAAATAACCTACCGTTTCCTTACCTAAATCCATCAACCAGAAATTGTTCTCACCCTCAGTGTAAACACTTCCGTTTTCCCGTTTCATAAACTTCCAGCGATCTCTGTGGGCCATGGATGCATACTGCATCTGTGCTGCCGGCGTCTCACCATCTGTAATAGCAAACACGCCCTGACCTGCAGGTTTACCGGTGCATATCTCATGAAGGGTCAGATTCTTGATGGGACGAGGCGAGTAGATAATCTCAGAATCATCCGCTACCTGAGCATTCTCCCATGCCTCGCTGACATAGTTTTCTCTCCATCCGTCATCGCCGTGGAAATCAATCTCCAGATTGAAGGGGCGTTCCTGACTGATCCATTCTATTTCACCGCTGCGGTATTCCTTTGCAGGGCTCATCTTGGTTTTTTCAGAACTTACAGAAAGGGGATTTTCTCCCTCTACAACCGCAAACTTTACCATAGGAATTCCCACTGCACGCTGAGAAGAATCTCTGCCCTGAGAATAACCCAAAACCGAAATCAGGTTCTTCCCTTCCTTGATATATTCGGTCACATCGTAGGTGTCATACATCTTTTCCTCAGGGAAATCTGCATACTGAGAAAATCCTGCCAGTGTTCCGTTGATGTACAATTCATAATTGGTATCGGTACAGATATATGCCAATACTTTATCTTCTTTTTTGCTTTCAAACTGATCCTGAAAACGAACATATTGATTGACTGTTATTTTCTTGTCCCAAATGGCTTTTGCGCCATATTTTTCGAAAACATTCATGCCTTACACTCCTTAACATGGTATTGTTAAGCGCATTATAACACAGAGAAAAAATATTGCAACCTATATTTTTAAATTTAACAGATTTTAACATCTTTTTAATATTAGGAAGGCTATAATTGTAATTTAATTCATTTTTATATATTTTGCAAGCGAAAAAAATTAGTATTCACAATTCGTTTACACAAACCCAACTATTTCCCCACATAAAAGGACGAAAACAATCAAAAATAAAAGTGCAAATAAAATTTCAGGAGGTTACTATGAATATTCTTCGAAATACTATTTTCAACCCCGACTGGATTTTATTGCATCCCTTTCACCTGTTTCATTCTTCTCGCTGATTACACTGTAAAAAAAGCCCCTGCCAAGGATACGGCAGGGACTTTACATAAAGGAGATTTTTTTGCACATACTATGGTTCAGGAACTTTTTGGAAAGGAAGAAACGATATGGCACACTACCTTATTACACCGGGAGAACCACTCTCCGGAATCATCTCGGTCAGCGGTTCGAAAAATGCATCTCTGCCCATTCTTGCGGCAGGGTTGCTTTCTGATACCCCCTCTGTCCTTCAAAGAATCCCTCTTTTGTCCGACACAGCGGACATGCTTACATTACTATCTTCGGTTGGCGGAACAGTGGAGCAAATGGACGAAACCACCTTTTCTGTCTCCTTTTCGGCAGATGCCAAGCGCAAAAACCTTTCTCCCGCACAGTTCAACCGCCTTCGCGGTTCCTTTTTGATTATGGGACCACTCCTTGCCCGAACGGGGAAAATACGAATTCCTCTGCCGGGCGGATGCCAGATTGGTGCAAGGCCCATTGATTTACACCTGAAAGGCTTTTCTGCTATGGGCGCAAAAATCAAGCAGGGACATGGATTTGTAGAAGCACGATGTGATCAATTAATCGGTGCACGCATCTACTTGGACTTCCCCAGCGTGGGTGCCACCGAGAATCTTCTCCTTGCCGCCTGTCTTGCCAAAGGAGAAACCGTCATCGAAAATGCCGCCGCAGAACCTGAGATTGCAGATTTGGCTCTTTGCTTATCCAAGATGGGTGCACAGATAGAAGGTGCCGGCAGTGATACCATTACCATCCAAGGAAAAAAATCTCTCAAGGGATGTCGTCACCGAGTCATTCCTGATCGCATTGAGGCCGGAACCTTTCTTACCATGGCCGCCGCATCTCACGGAGAAATCACCCTGACCGATGTCTGCCCCGATCATGTAAAGCCGGTTCTTGCCAAGCTTCAGGAGATGGGTTTTGAAATCGAGGCAGGAGAAGATTTTCTCCATCTGTTCCCCTTGGAAAAATTTCGTTCGGTGGATATCAAAACCCTTCCCTACCCCGGATTCCCCACCGATATGCAATCCCCCTTCATGGCATTGATGAGTGTGGCAGACGGCACCGGTGTTGTGGTAGAAACCATCTTTGAAAATCGTTTTATGCAGGTTCCCGAACTTTTGCGAATGGGCGCCAAAATCAAATTAGACGGGCGAACGGCCGTCATTGACGGAACCCGAAAATTAAGTGGTGCTCAGGTCAAAGCCACCGATCTTCGGGCAGGAGCCGCCTTGGTAGTGGCAGCCTTAGCCGCACAAGGCGAAACTCGTTTGGACGGCATTGAGCATATGGAACGCGGCTACGAACACTTCGTGGAAAAACTCTCTTCCATAGGTGGTAGAATCCAACGTATTGAGGACTGATGTCTATTCGTGTATCATCTTGGTAATATCCCGACGTAATCTCAAAATAATCCTTTTTTCTAATCTTGAAATGTAGGACTGGGAAATCCCCAACATATCCGCCACCTCTTTTTGGGTCTTTTCCTCGCTCCCTCGGTTCAATCCAAATCGCAACTCCATTATCCTTTGTTCTCTGCCTGAAAGTTTCTTCATGGCGATTCTCAAAAGTTGCTTATCCACTTCCTCATCCAAGCCACGCCAGATGATATCCTCCTCTGTCCCCAGTATATCCGAAAGCAACAATTCGTTCCCGTCCCAGTCCACATTCAAGGGTTCATCAATGGATATTTCAGATTTTGTTCCGTTATTTTTTCTCAGATACATCAAAATCTCATTCTCTATGCAACGGGAGGCATAGGTTGCAAGTTTGATTTTTTTGTCTGTCTTGAAGGTATTGATTGCCTTGATTAAGCCAATGGTACCGATGGATATCAAATCCTCAATGCCGATTCCGGTATTCTCAAACTTCCGTGCTATGTAAACAACCAATCGCAGATTCCTTTCGATTAAGGTTTTCCGCACCTGTTCCCGTTCCTCCGGCAGATCCAATCGTGCAAGGAGACTTTCTTCCTCTTCCTTTCCAAGTGGTGCCGGAAGACTTTCGCTTCCGCCAATATAATGCACATCCCTTGGCGGGACTTTTAGCCATTTGGGTAAGATTTTTTGTAAGTACTGTAAAAACTTCTGTAGTTTCATCTTCATACTTTCTGCCTCCACTTTGCTTTATTTCACTTATGATTTGAGGATTAAAAACCCCCGAATATAACCCGTCCCTTGAAAATTTCTCCCTGACAATTCCAATCAAAGGCCTTTCTGCCAGTTCATAGCGTTGACTCAGGCAGGTTATTGCCTCCGGGTAGAACGCAGGAATCCTATCCTCTCCGGATGCGGTATGAATACTTAACCAAAAACTTTCCTTTGGCGTAACCCCTTCTATAAGTTTTTCGGAGATTAGCAAGACTCCCTCTCCGCTTACAGGTGCGGTTAATTCACAACCGGTATCTGCAAGAGCGGTCAGGATAATCTCCTTTTCTCCCACCATTAACTTCATGGGAACCAAAATTTTATTCCGCGAAAAATTTCGAATACAACTTCTGCGAAACCAAAGGAGGAGACCAAAAGAAAGAAAAATCCCGGCTAATAATAATCGCATATCAAGCAAGAAATACACCGTTCCGTTAACAGAGATTCCCCGAAGATTCCGCCCCAGTTGGGTACCAACGGCCAATCCATAAACCACACCGCCAACGCTTACCGAAACAAGACCAAGCATTATTCTCGCCTTAAGAAAACCAAGCCATCCACCATTGGGTTTTAGAATCCAAACAGCAACCATGCCTACAATACCTCTCCCAAGAAAGGATTGGATAACCCCAACTTCAGGCAAAAAGCTTACCGTTCCGTAAAGAGCCAGCAAGACCGATGCTATGGTCAACCGTCCTAAACGCCAATCTATTCTTGACAATTGGGCTGTCAAAAAAAGAATGACCAAATCCATTAAAAAATTGGTGGCAAAAAGCACATCCGCATAGACTATCAACTCCATCGTTTCCCCCTCCCTTCCTCTTTATTATAGCCTTATGGGAAAAAGAAAACTGTCAAAATATGGAAATAGAATTCTAATTTTTCAGACAAAATAAGACAAAAAAATCTCCCCGTTCAGGGGAGACTTTTTATGCTTCGATTGGGTTCATTTCTTTGCTCAGCCGTTTGACAGAGAACAAGAATACACAGATAAACATAAGGGCCGCGCTGAGCCATGCAAGGGGGCCTGCAAAGGCAACACCCAAATGTCCAAAGGCACCTGCCAACAAGAAGGCACAAGATACACGGACACAGAACTCCAAAATACTTCCCACCAACACGATACCCGCTTTACCAATACCCTGTAAGGTATTCTTGAACACAAAGATTGCACCCATGGCAGGGAAGAAACAAGCGGTAACAGACATAAATTCGCGGGCATAGAAGATAACCGATTCTACATTTTTCTCAGCGGAATCGATGAAGAGCAAGGTCAGATATCTTCCGAAGATAATAATCAATGCTCCGCCTACCACCGTAAGGCATCCCATCATAATACAGGTAATGGAAACGCCCTTCTTGATACGTTCCAGATTCTGTGCTCCGTAGTTCTGACCGATAAACGTTGCAAGGGTCATACCGAGGGATAACATAACCTGAGATACCAACTGTTCGATTCTGACCGATGCAGTAAATCCGGCTACCGCCTCTGTGCCGAATCCGTTCAGGCTTGCCTGAACCGCAATGGCGCCGGATGCGATTACTGCCATCTGGGCTCCCATGGGAAGACCGAGACGAAGATGTGCCCAAGTAAACTTCCAGTCAAGTTTCCAATCCTCCTTCTTCAAATGAAGGGTTGGGAAGAAAAATACAATATAAAAGAAACAAAGAATGCCCGAAATTGCCTGAGAAACCACCGTTGCAACTGCGGCACCCATGGTTCCCATATGGAACACCAAAATACAAACAAAGTCTAAAATAATATTCAAAACAGATGCTATCAACAAGAACGCCAACGGAACCTTACTGTTTCCCAACGCTCTCATAATACTGGATAGGTAGTTGTAAAGCATGGTTGTTGGAATACCCCAACAAATAACCACCAAATACATATATGCATCTTGCTCAATATCTTTAGGCGTATTCATCAGGCTTAAAATTCCATGGGATCCCAGTACGCAAACAGTGGTAAGAAGCAAGGCAACAACGGAGCTGATCACCGCACCTGTTGCC
>JAZRCD010000234.1:0-11697 GCA_045635425.1 Ructibacterium sp.
ATGGTATCGTTATGTAAGAAAGCAAGTTAAAAACGGGAGGAGCAAGCCCCTCCCCTACAATATTTATTTTAGTGCGAAGAAAAATTGATGAGATTTGTTCGAGAGGAGATGAGAAATGGCAGGCGCGTACTTTGTGTACGTAACTGTCATTTCTCGTCGACGATTCGGGCAAAGGTCGCAATTTTTCAAGCACGACTGTAAATTTTAGTGCGAAGAAAATTTAGTGAGATGTGTCTGTTTCGAGATTTGGTAGGGCAGGAGTGTACTCCTTGTACATGACTGTCCTGCCAAGTCGATGAAACGGGCGCAGATTGCTGAATTTTCAAGCACGACTGGAGGAAATAAGGATGTTATATGTATTACTGGCAACAGGTTTTGAAGAAACCGAAATGATAGCCCCCCTTGATATGCTTCGTCGGGCAGGGGTTCCTGTTCAGACGGTGGGGGTTAGCGGAAAGGTGGTTGTGGGCGCCCACGACATTCCCGTTACCGCAGATATTCTTCCTGAGGATGTGGATGTTTCCGCAATGGACGGCGTGATTCTGCCCGGAGGTATGCCCGGCACCACCAACCTGCAATCTTCGGACTTTGTGATTGATTTGGTCAAAACCTGTGCAAAACAAGAAAAACTTCTTGCCGCCATCTGTGCCGCACCTATGATTTTGGGTGAGTTGGGTCTTTTGGAAGGCAAAAATGCCACCTGCTTCCCCGGTTTTGAATCTTACCTTAAGGGTGCAACGGTGCTTCATGCCTCTGTGGCAACCGACGGTTCCGTCATTACCGGCCGTGGTGCCGGAGCGGCTTTGGACTTTGGCTCCGCTTTGGTGGACTACCTGACCCAAGCCGGTAACGGCAAAGACCTCCTTGCCCAGATGCAGGATCCTCGCTATGTGTAGCCTCTCCCAAAAAAAGGCGGAGCTCCGCCGAGCATGGAAGGCTGTTCGGGCATCGGTGCCTGACCGAGCCGAAAAAAATCGCGCCATTGCCCAAAAGGCATTGACGCATTCTGCTGTGAAATTGGCAAAATCTGCTTTTTTGTACCTTTCCTTTGGGAGTGAGGTGGAGACTCTTCCCATATTAGAGGAATTGTTACGCCAAGGGGTTCGGGTTGCGGTACCCCGATGTGATGTGGAGACCAAAACCATGGATGCGGTAGAGATTTCCCATCTTTCTCAGGTGGAGAAAGGTGCTTACGGTATTTTGGAGCCCCTGGGGGATTTGCCTGTTCTTTCCCCGAAGGAGATTGATGTGGCTTTGGTTCCTGCCCTTGCCTTTGACGAAGAGGGTTTTCGCTTGGGATACGGCGGCGGATACTATGATAAATTTTTAAATGAGATGTCCGGGGTGACCATAGGCCTTGCTTTTTCGGAGTGTTTGACCCAAAATCTGCCCCGTGAGGACTTTGATAAGCAGGTGGATTGGGTAATTACCGATTAACGGAGGAACGGATTTATGCATGATTTATCTTACCGAGAAGAAAAACAACGATTACGAAGCATCCGCTGGATGCTCTTTTGGATTGTCTCGGTACAGTCAGGTGTTGCGCTGATTGTTTCCATTGTCTCCAGTTTCTTTGCGGTACCGCCTCCTTTCTGGATTCAACTTTTGCTGGTGGAACTTTTTGCTTATCTTCTTCCTTTGAGCCTTTATGCAAGGGAAAACCGTATTCTCACCGCCAAGACCGCACGGGAGCGGTTTGGACTGAGACCCTGCAAAAAAAATCTTTGGATTTTTGTTATTCTGGCGGGGGTTGGTTGTCAGTTTGTGATGATTCTTCTGAACCTGCCTGTGAACCTTTTGCTGAACGAAGGGGAATCGGTGGTTCCGAAAAACCTACCCGAACTTCTTGCCGCCATTGTGGTGGTTGCCATTGTGCCTGCGGTCTTTGAAGAGTTTTTGTTCCGTGGGATTGTCTACGGGGTAATGAAGGAATTCAACACCCGTGCGGCTATGATTTTTACCACCTTGCTTTTTGCCCTGATGCACGGCAGTATTACCGGATTTTTGGGGTATTTGTTCTTTGGTTGGGCTGCCATTCAGGTTCTGAACCGCACCGGATCCATGTACGCTTGTATGGGATTCCATCTTGCAAACAACTTGGTGGCGGTGCTTCTTTCCCGTTACAGTGAAAATCTTCTCTCCTACCCTACGGGAACGCTGCTTCTGTTTGGTTTTGGCCTGCTTGCCGCCGTTCTTGGTGGCGTGGGACTTTGGAAGATGGGACTTACCACCATGGAAACCAACCGTACCAACGGTCGGGATTTGCTGGGACAAAGTTTCTTTAATTTGCCGATTTTCCTCTGCATTCTTTTGATTGTAGGGGTTTGGATATTTGGATAAAACGGAGGATTGAATTATGGACAAGCCTGAAAAAGACCTGAACACCACGGGGGGAATACCTCCTTTTTCGGAACAAGGGGATATTTCCACCTGGGATACTGCTGTGATTCCCGAAGTTGTCACCGATACCGTAAAGGAAGAAACCCGGGAGGAAACTCCAAAAAAAGAAAAGAAACCCAAGAAAAAAGGCTGTTTTTGGAAGGCTTTGATTTCTGTCGTTCTTCTTCTGCTGATTCTTTCTGTTTTAGGAGACCTGACGGGAATGGGCGGAAAGAAGAATCAAATTGCCATGGAGGTTCCTGATGGTGCAGGTACTTCTGTGGTTGCAGATTGTCTGAAGGATGCAGGCGTGATTCGTCATCCCCTGCTTTTCAAACTTTATGTAAAGACCAAGGATGCACCCGTTTACCAAAAGGGTACCCACTTTGTGACCGACTCCATGAGTTATGGGGCTTTGGTAGAGGCTTTAACCATGGCGGCGGACAGCGCCGAGAATATGCGGAAGATTGTGATTCCTGAGGGTTATGAACTCCGTCAGGTGGTGGATTTGCTGGTAGAAAACGGCTTAGGTGATGCTTCTGTCTTCTATCACGAGATTGAGCAAGGGGATTTTGGTTATGACTTTTTGGATGACATTCCCCGTACCGAGAATCGTCTGGAGGGATATCTCTATCCTGATACCTATCTCTTTACCACAGACGAAACCGAACACGACATCCTCGCGAAGATGTTACAGAACTTCCATGACAAGGTTCTTCCCCTTTATCAGGACTATGCTACCGAGAAAAGTCTGGATGAAATTCTGATTTTTGCATCGGTTATCGAACGGGAAGCCGCTGATGACGAGGAACGGCCGTTGGTTGCTTCGGTTTTTGAAAATCGTTTGGAAATCGGAATGAAGTTGGAATCTTGTGCTACGGTTCAGTACATACTGAAGGAAAGAAAGACCATTTTAAGTAAGGCTGATATTGCCATTGATTCTCCGTACAACACCTATCTTTATGAGGGACTTCCTCATGGACCCATTGCATCGCCGGGACTTCCGTCCATTGAGGCGGCTTTGGCGCCTGCTGATACGGATTATCTGTACTTTTTGGCAACTGCCGACGGTAGCGGAAACCTCTTCTCCGAGACCTTTGAGGAACATAACAGGAAATTGGACGAGACACAAGGAGCGTAACCCTATGATAGATGATTCCATCAACTACGAATACATTATACGTTACTTGCGAGACATTCTTCCTAAGCGCCATGGTATTATGGCAGAATTGGAAGAATTTGCAAAGGAATACGATGTTCCCATCTCCCAGCCTGAGACCATGAAACTTTTAGAGGTTCTGGTTCGTTTGGGACGGATTGAATCGGTATTGGAGATTGGTTGTGCCATTGGCTATTCTGCCATTGGTATGGCAATGGCAGGTGTAAAAAACATCACCACCATTGAGATTTCCGACGATGCCGCACGGGTGGCAAGGGAAAATTTCGAAAAAGCAGGTCTTTCGGATCGGATTACTCTTCATCACGGGGACGCCAAAGAAGTTCTTCCTACCTTGGAGGGAAGTTATGACATGATCTTTTTGGATGCTGCCAAGGCACAGTATGGAAACTTCTTCCCACATTGTCTCAGGCTTTTGAAAAAGGGTGGTCTTTTGGTATCGGATAATGTTCTTTACAAGGGTATGACCGCCACCGATGAACTGGTTCAACATCGTAAAATTACCATTGTGAAACGACTCAGACAGTATCTTTCCGAGCTTTCTTCCATGGAGAATTTGGAGACTTCCGTTCTTCCCGTGGGTGACGGCGTGGCCTTAAGTTTTTTGAAGGAGGTTTAATTTAAATGCTCTTTTCTCCCCACCAACTCCGTACCTTTTCCAGAAATCTGGACGGACCGTTGGTTTTACTGATTTTTCTAAATGCTTTTTTTGGTTTTCTTATGATTTCCTCTGCCGGCGGAAATAAGTACTTGATTACACAGATTGTGGCTTTTGTTTTGGGTATTATCGGGGTAGTTGTTCTTATGATTCTGGATTATGAATATCTGGCCCGTATCTCCAACTACCTTTACGGCGTGGGTATTTTCCTTTTGGTTCTGGTCTTGATTCCCGGAATCGGTGCCGTCCGAGGCGGTGCACGAAGCTGGTTTGAACTTGGCCCTCTTAACTTCCAGCCTGCGGAGATGATGAAGTTATTCTTTATTATCTTTTTTGCCCGTAAACTTTCGGATCAGGAAGACCGCTTGAATCAACCAAGAGACTTGGCATTTCTGCTTTTATATCTGGTAGGCATTTTCGTTCTGTTATTACTTCAGCCCGACTTTGGTACCGCGGCAGTCTTTGCAGGTATTGCTCTGATTATGCTTTTCACCGCAGGAATTCAATGGAAGTATCTCCTTTACGGATTGGGTTCTTTGGTTGTTCTCTTCCCTTTGATGTGGTTTGTGGTTCTGCAAGATTATCAGAAAAACCGCCTTTTAACTGCATTCAATCCCGAACTTGACCCCACCGGTGCAGGCTATCATGCCATTCAATCAAAAACCGCCATCGGCTCGGGAAAAATTTTCGGAACAGGTCTTTACAAAGGTTCCAGTCAGGTGGGAAATCTCCTGCCGGAACGCCATACCGACTTTATTTACTCCGCTGTCTGCGAGGAGTTGGGAATGATTGGCGGACTTTTGGTCATTATCCTTTTATCCCTTTTGATTTATCGTTGTATTCATATAGGTTTAACTTCCAGAAACCTTTTAGGCAGACACATTTGCACAGGCGTTGCGGCTATGCTTTCTTTTCAGGTATTTGAGAACATCGGCATGTGCCTCGGTTTGTTCCCCGTAACGGGTATTACCCTTCCTTTTTACAGTTACGGTGGGTCTTCCATGATAACCACCATGCTTGCCATGGGTCTTGTGCTGAGTGTCAGGTATCGATGCAGACCAATCAACTTTTAGATATGAAAAAAGAGCAGAAACCAAATGTTTCTGCTCTTTTCTCTTTTATTTTAGATATTAAGACTGTATATGTCAATCTTCCATTTTCCGTCTTCCTTGATAAAGGACATATCAATGTTATTTCTTTCGTCATCTCCATCACCGCGGATGGTAAAACGAACTTTTACATTCTTTCCTGCTTTAATTCTTTCCACATCATAATCATCATTGATGTATTCGACACGTTCTCTGTAGTCTTCCAATTCCTCGTCATCAAACTTGGTCGTTCTCATAATCTTATAGGAAACGGAATAATCACCATATTCCTCTTCCCCTTCTTCTCTCAGGTCCATAAATTGTTCGTCCAATTCTTCTTCTACTTCAAAAGAATCATACAGTTCCGCTTCTTTTAAGTAATTTGGAAGATACTTTTCTAATTTTGCACCATCCTCACCTGTTTCGAGACATTTTGCAAACTGACGAATAATCGCATTGGTGCCTGTATTTGCAGATATCATCTTAACACCGCCGATTACAAGTCCAATAGCTACCAATAATCCAATGATTAAACCTATAATCTTTTTTATACCTTCCTGATTGAAAGAAACTCCGCCGAATGCAGATTCTTGATAACCACCGGCGGGTGCATGATATCCTGCAGATGAATTTTCAAATTCCTCAATAGGAGCACTTTGTAAGGGTGTTCCGCAATTTCCACATACCTTTTCTTCTTCTCCCACCATGTTTCCACAGTTTCCACAAAATCTTGCCACTTTTTTTACCTTCTTTCTTTTGGTAGTAAATAAAAGGATTTAGTCCATATACTTAGAAATGATATTATCAACAAAAGGAATTTTAACGGTTCCCTGCGAAAAAGCACGCATCCCCAATACCAGGAATAATAAGACTTTTACCATATCAACAACAATCAAAATAATATTAAATAAACTGTCTGCCTTACTTACGTTTGCAACTTCCTCTATCATAGTGGAAAAGTTTCTGATAATGTTGATGAAATCAGGAATCAAACCAATTAAAAAAGTAATGATAGAAAAACATACCGACAAAACAACTGCTTTTACAGCGGTTTTTTTCAACCAAATGTTATCCTCTTCTAAAAGAATATATCCTCCAAGTAACAGAGCAGGAATATATCCACCAAATAAACATAAGAAAAACATTGCTCCACCGACCATACCGACAGAAATACCTAACTTTGTCTTTTGCATGATAATTCTCCTTTATTATGAATTGATTTTTGTTCCGCAATTGGTACAAAATGCCGCTTCGGGCATCATGCTTTCATTACAATTGGGACAAATTTTCTTAATTTCAATAGGTTCTGCAGGTGCAGGCGGTTCCTCTGTAAGAGGAGTTCCGCAATTGGTACAGAATTTTGTGCCAACAGGAAGAACTGCACCACATCCGTTACATTTAATACCCGGCGCAGGTGCAGGATTGGGATTCTCTACGGGTTTTTGCAATGGTGTTCCGCAGGTAGTACAGAAACTTGCGGCCATGGGATTTCCTGCACCGCAGTTTACACATCTTACAACACCTTTGATATCCTGAATCTGTTGCTTATAAGATGCTATATTTTTTTCCGCTTCCTTAATTGAATTGATGATCCCACCAAATTCACTTTCATAATCAGATGCATGCATGGAAACATACATTCTTCCTAATTGATTATAAAAATTATTCAGGTTTTTTTCTTCGTCACTTATCAAACCTGACAAGCGAGCAATGTCAGTCATATTCTTTGTCTTCTGAACAGCAGATTGACCTGCCTTGGTAATTCCTCTACTGATATCATCTAAAAAAGCCATGATAATTCTCCTTTTTTAAACATAATTTTACTTTTTCAATATATCATATATAATTTTTTATTACAAGCATTTTTCATAAAAAGAAAAGAAATTGTAAGGAATGATATTCTCAAAAAAATTATTTCATTTTATGATTCATCCACATTTTCCCTGTGGATACAATGTGGAAAAAATGTGCAGAACATATTCGACATTTTTCGATTGTGGGTTTTGTGGAATCCCTGCAAACTTATCCATAGTTTTTTACATACCTTCAAAACCTTGTCCTGTCTGAGAATGCATTACTTTTCAACATTATCAACACCCCCAACAACAGCAACAGCAACTATAAATATATATATATTATATATATAGTAAAAAGAAAAAGTGTCATTTCGTTCCCCACAAAAAATCCTCAAAGCCTTAGAAAATGAGGATTCTCCCTTATAAAATTATAGAAAATACACAAAAAAGAAAGGGAGTTGAACTTTTAAAACCTTTAGAAATTGTGCAATTCTACAAATTTTTAACATTTTATAAAAACAACTGGCATTTTTAAATCATTTATAGTAAAATGAAATTAATAAAATTATATTTTTACCCAATTATAAAGGAGATTTTAAAATGAACAAGCAAGAATTAGTAGCCGCTATGGTTGAAAAAGCAAACCTGTCCAAGAAGGATGCAGAGGCAGCTCTGGCAGCTTTCATCGAGTCCGTTGAAGACGCTCTGAAGGCAGGCGACAAGGTACAGCTGGTTGGTTTCGGTAGATTCGAAGTTAGAACCAGAGAAGCAAGAACCGGTAGAAATCCTCAGACCGGTGCTGAGATGAAGATCGCAGCTGCAAAGGTTCCCACTTTCAAAGCTGGTAGCAGCCTGAAGGAACTGGTTAACAAATAAGAAAAAATGTCTCGGCTTGGTGCCGAGACCTGTTTTTCTTATCTACAATCGTGCTTGGGAATTCAGCAATCTTCGTCCGCGTCATCGACTTGCCAAGACAGTCATGTACACAAAGTACACTCCTGCCTTGCCAAATCTCGACTCGAACAAATCTTACTAAATTTTCTGCTCACTAAATTAGCGAAGTAATCCTTTAAAATTATTAATAACAAACTTAATAAATAAAAAAGTAGGCAAACGCCGACTTTTTTTTATACCAATTTAAAATGTTTCGGGGTTCCGTTTTCCATAACGGGGTAAATTTCGCCTTGAATGAGAGGTCTTGCATAATTTAAAAATGCTTCGGTGACCCCGTTACCGTTCTCGTTGATGTATTCATCGGGAACGGTTTTTTCTTCGTTTGCTACCTTTTCGATATCAAACACTTCAGGAACCATAATATAGGGATTTTCCTTGATTCGTGTGAAAATCACCATCTTTCCTGTTTCTCCGTCAACTGCCGCCTTTACTGCTTCTTCACCTGCCATAAAGGCTTCGTTGATATCGGTAAGAGATGCAATGTGGGTTGCACAACGCTGAATTGTATTGAAAACGATACCTCTGGATTTTACTCCCAAACGTTCGGTAATCAAATCCGAAACTGCCAATGCAGTTCCTGACAGAATCTTATGACCAAAGGAATCTTCTACTGCGTTCTGAATCAATGCATCACAGAGATATACACCATTCTCATCCTTTAAGGATTCGGAAACCGCTACAATGACGGTATTTTTCTTTTCTAATAATGCCGCAACATCCTTCAAAAATACCTCTTTATCAAAGGTTCTTTCGGGAAGATAAATCAAATCAGGCCCCGGACAGGTTTCGTCCTTGGAAAGTCCCGAAGCGGCGGTGAGCCAACCTGCATTTCTTCCCATAATTTCAACCACTGTAACCGATTTCATATCATAAACATTACTGTCACAGATAATCTCCTTTAAAGTGGTTGCAACATACTTTGCCGCACTGCCGTAACCGGGAGTGTGATCGGTTTCTGCCAGATCGTTATCAATGGTTTTGGGAACGCCCATGAATTTAATATCACTACCCACCTCTTCAGCATAGGCTGAGAGCTTTAAAATACTATCCATAGAGTCGTTTCCGCCAATATAAATGAAATAACCTATCTCTAACTCTTTGAGCTTTAAAAAGAGTTTTTCGTAGGTTTCACGACCATCTTCCACAGAAGGTAATTTGAATCTGCAACTACCCAATGCGGCAGATGGGGTTCTCTTTAAAAGTTCTATATCGTCCTTGGTTTTGATGGAATCTTTTAAATCAATAAAATGTCCTTTTAAAAGGCCATCAACACCATTGACCATTCCATATATTTTTTCTATCTTTGCATCCTTAGCGGCAGAAAAAACGCCTGCTAAACTGCTGTTGATAACGGCGGTGGGGCCGCCTGATTGTCCGATTATAATATTTTTCATGGTTTTCCTCCAGTTTGTTAGAATCGTGCTTGAAATTTGGCGACCTTGTCTCGCGCCATCGCCTTCCTTGGTCGGTTACGTACACCAAGTACGCGCCCTCCCAAGAAAGACTCGGCACAAGCCAATCTCATCCAAATTTCTGCGCACTTAATTTGTGCTAAAGGCGGCTCGGCAACCGCAGAAAATCTTTACCGCAAACTATATCCGGCAATGGGTGGAGCGTCACCGCTCCTCTGCGCACTCGTTATACTACTATAGTCCGTGGCACGGCGAGTGTGACAAATCTTTACTGCGAATGAACAACGGCAATGGATGAAACGTCACGTTTCCGGCAATGGGTAGAGCGTCACGCCGCTACCAATATCTTTTTGAAACAGCATGTGGCTCCGTAGATAAAGTTAAATCTTTACCGCGCATAAAGTCCGGCATTGGATAGAGCGTTACGCTCCTCTAAAGTTTACGAATCCGAAATCTGCAATAGAATAAGGATTTGCAGGTTTCATGATTCTGTTAAGACCATTTAAAATTCCGCTTAAGAAGTCCATGGCTCCATTCATGGAAAGTGAGGTAAGTTGCGCAATTTCTCCTTCTGAAATATTACCTTCGTTATGAGAGAAGTGAATACGCATATCTCTTCTGAACTGACTTGCAGGAATACCTGTATAAGAAAGCAGTTCATGTTCCATAGAATGATAGGTCTGGAATACAAACTTATCATCAACGGGATCGTTGATATCAATGGAAAAATAATAAGTCAAAAAATTATAATCACAATAAACAATCAAAGAAAGATCTCCGTCTGAATCCAGAGAGACAGTATAGTCAATATAACCGTTTTCATAATTAATATGTTCGGTATAAGAAATGTAATCTTCCGTTTCTTCGTTGTAATAATTAATAATATAGGCTTTTAAAACATCTTCTGTACTATATTCATTTTCGTTAACGGGATATTGTGGAGAAGGTTGGTATGGTTTTCCAAACATATCGTAAAGGCTTACCAAGGAATTGGTGGTATAACCTTCAATCAAAGAAATGGGAATGGCAAGCCCCAAATTCTCTCCGTCTGTAAAGCCTGCAGAAGTAATACCGATAACTTCGCCATACTTATTCAAAAGCGCACCACCGCTGCTGCCATGGGAAATGGCGGCTGTTGTCTGGATATAAGGAATCCCGTCAAGTTGGCGGTTGGTGTTTGAAATAAGACCTTCTGAAATGGTGTTTTGAAGACCCATGGGACTGCCGATGGCATAAACAGATGCACCACCTACAATAGAGGAAACATCTCCCATGTCCAGATAATCAAATCCTGAACCTTCCACCTTGATGATGGCCCAGTCCTTTGCTTGGTTGTAATCATAAACGCCTTCTACCTTATACTCTGCCTGATTGGTGGAAAGAGTAATAATGGCAGATGATGCACCGTCTATCACATGGTAGTTGGTAACGGCAAGACCGTTACTGTTCAAGAAAAAGCCACTACCACTCCCTGTTGCATAACCTGCGGTGTCGTAAACTTCAATATAGAAAACGGCAGGTGAGCAAAGAGCATAAATTTCTTCTGCAGAGAGAACTTTGTTGATAGGCTTATAGTTTTCCAATGCGGCAGGATCGTAATAGGTTTGGTAATTCTTTTTGGTAAATACCTTTTCCCCAATCAACTTATCTGCCAGACTTTTAGAAGAGTCTTTACACTTAGCAGAAAGAGCCGCATAGGAAATCAAAACCACATCTGCTCGCAGAAAACGGTTACAATCTACTGCATCAGGTAAAATACCTACCTTTCTTGCAAGGTCGTAAGGGTTATCCCATACAAAATCTTTGCCATTCTTATCAGAATACCCAAGCGCCCGAAGCATAAAGGTCAGGTACATGGAGGAACTTGCATTATCCGTTCCGAAGGAAGTGGATGAAACACCGTTGGAAAGGCCGTTTTTATAGGCATACCCAACATAATCATCCGCCCAGGACGGAACATCGTTAAAAGGATGGGAAAAATTACTCTTTTCCGCTTCTTCTTCCTTTCCCAATACCCGAATCAACATCACGATGGATTCTACACGGGTGGGTTCCCGATCCAATGCAAAGTCGGTATCTGAAACACCTCGAAAAAGACCCAGAGATTTTAAACTCTGTGCCAAAGTGGTTTCAAAAGATGTGTTCCGGGCGGCAAAAACGCCCGGAACAACAGAAAGACAAATAACAAAGACTAAAACCAGAGAAAGAATACGTTTCATGGTATTTCCTCCTT
>JAZRCD010000235.1:0-3050 GCA_045635425.1 Ructibacterium sp.
TGAAAAATACCAATAACAAAGGCCTGCTTACCGATTTGCTTTAAATCAGACACCTTAAATTCACTACCAATTGAGAAGGCAATGAAACCAAGGGCAACTTCCGAAATCAAGGAAAGTTTTTCTACTGCATCATGGGTGGAAAATCCGATTCCATCAATGTGTAGTGCACCCAAACAATAGGGGCCAATCAGTACGCCTGCAATCAAATATGCCGTTACCGAAGGAAGTTTTAAAGGCTTAAACGCTCTGGTCATCAGCAGACCTGCCAATAATGCAATTGAAATTGCCAACAAAGAACTCATCATACTCCGTCATCTCCATATATGCTTTATTAATCCAAATTGAAATTATAACACAGGAACATCTTAAAGTCAATGTATATTATACCGTTGCTTCTTCTCGATGCTCGCCACGAAGGGCATGCTCAACACTCCAGTAGAAATTATCCTTGCCCACCGCATCACAAACACCACTTCGTTCCATCATGGTCATTACACTGTTAGATACCGCACAGATATAGACCGGAACATTTTGCGCCACGAGTGATTCTACCAACTCTAAAAACGCCTGTGCACCGGAAATATCCATATAGGAAACGCCACGCATGGAGAAAATTACAGACGACTTATCTGCCACCTTTTCTTCCATATCTGAAATAGCCTGCGCATTTGCAAAAATGATAGAACCACAGATATAAGCAACCATGGCATTCTTATGTACTTCCGAAATCTCAGTATTTTTTCGAGACATCCGTTCCGGCTTAACACGGTCGTAGTTGATTTCAATTCTTGCCAGTCGATTAACCAAAAGAATCAATGCAACCACAATGCCAATTACAATAGCAATCGTTAAATCAAAGATGATGGTTGCAACCATTGTCACAATAAACTTCAATGCAGCCCCTTTAAACTTTCTGGAGAAGATATAGGAAATTGTCTCCCATTCGTTCATTCTCCATGCAGTTACAAGCAAAACACCTGCCAACGCAGACAATGGAATGTTGGACATAACCGGTCCCAAAACCAACATGGAAATCAAGAGCACCACCGCATGGAACATACCGGTCAAGCGGGTGTTGGCTCCGGATTTGATTGCAACACTGGTACGGGCAATGGCCGCAGTTGCGGGAATACCACCAAACAACGGAGAGAGAATATTACCAATACCTTGGGCAATCAATTCACGGTCATTATCCAACCGAACGCCGGTCATTCTTCCTGCGCTTGCACCACAAAGGAGGCTTTCTACCATGCCAAGAGCCGCGATACTGATTGCAGGTGTCAAAAGACCTCCAACGGATTTCGGATCAAAACCTGCAAAGGTAAATCTTTCTTCCAACATCAAAGAAGATGGGATTTCTCCTACAACTCCCACAGGAAGAGAGAAAATCATGGATGCAGCCGTAGCCAAAATGATAGCAATTAAAGATGCAGGCACAACAGCATTCCATTTCTTGGGGAAAAACACCATAAACAAAATAACCAGAATACCAATGATAACTGCCGTCCAGTTAGGATCAAAAACATTGGTGAAGTAACTGGCAAATTTAGCAACTGCAGATTCTCCAACTGATGTAACTCCAAAGAAATTATCCAACTGTCCAAGTGCAATGATCACCGCAATACCCGATGTAAATCCGGAAATAACCGGCATGGGAATAAACGCTGTTAATCTACCCAATCGAAGCACACCGGCAAGCACTAAAATAACACCTGCCAAGATGGTAGCTACAAAAACACCGCTCATGCCGTATTTTGCAATGATGGGCATCAAAATTGCCGCCATAGCCCCGGTAGGACCTGAAATCTGATAAAATGCACCACCAAACAAACTAATGGCAAAACCACAGATAATTGCCGTCAAGAGTCCCGACGCCGCCGTTGCACCACTGCTGACACCAAAAGCCAACGCCAACGGCAACGCCACAGCCGCAACGGTCAAACCTGCCATCAAATCCTTAGAAAAGCGCTTTGCATTGTAGCCTGCAAACTCCGTTCTTAAATCACTTACATACTTCTTAAACATCTTTTTATCTCCTTACAAGTTGCATTTATCATCCATTTCCCAACAGTTTTTATTTTAAAGTTCTACGGTTTCGCCCGGCTTGACGCAATAGTTCGTCATATTTTCACGGAACCATACCGTCTGACAAGAGGGGTTATAGACCCTTGTTTTTTCGTAGTTGGTCTGCAGGCTTTCATACGCCTTGACATAATCATAAATTTCAATATTGGTGGCATACCATATATCCTCCCGACCACCGATATACTCTGCAAGTTTTTCAATGACTTCCCAGTTGTTATCGTTATCAAACTCATAACTATGTCCCCACAGATAGAACATCCACGGTGTACGATACCGATTATCCGCAACAAACTCCTCCGCAATTTCCATTAGTTTCGGATTATTGTGATGACAGGTGGGATCTAAAACCAACCAATTTTTCGGGAAGGAAAACCAATGCTGCGGATAGCCTTCGTTGGCCTTTGACTTGGTGGTTCTGGCATATGCAATTCCGCACTTTTCAAGAATATCAACCACTTCATCGCTGTATGCACCAAAGGGATACGCCATCCCTCGCGCAATGGTTCCGTAAGTTGCCTCGATATCTTTTCTATCCTCGATAATCTCTTTTATTACCTCGGTAGAATCCAACAGATCAAGCCATGGATGGGTATATCCGTGAACAGCAACCTCATGTCCGCAATCCGTATATAACGAAACAGATTCTGACTTTTTCAATTTTCTTTCCCCTTCTTTTCGAACATGATCCTCTGCCATATAGGTTCCGCTGCTCATATTAAAGGTTCCCTTTAATCCGTTTCGATCCATAATCTCCATTAAACGCTTATCCTGCGTCACACCATCATCGTAACTCATGGTAAAAACCTTCATTTTCCCATCTTTTAATACCATCTTCATAAAAAAACCTCCCTTTATCCGATAACGCCATGAAAAATTAATTTAATTTCATCTTGTGTTAAGGTGATATCTGCGCCTTTTAATGAGTCCATCAGTTGTTCCACCGTTCTGCTTCCGATAACAGGAAA
>JAZRCD010000236.1:0-6245 GCA_045635425.1 Ructibacterium sp.
TTTTCAGACCCATTCCCATTCTTGTTCCGATCAGGTTCCACAAGAAGATTGCAAGGCCTCCCCAAACACCCACACCAAGCAGACCCAAGAGCCACTTGAGAGGCTTGATAAAGAACCAACAGAGCAGATAAAGAAGAAAAAAACCAATGGTGTAAAGCACCATTGTTCCTGCATCCAACGGCATTTTGGCACCCCCTTTGGTTTCATCCTATGCAAAAAGGCGGACAAATATGTCCGCCTTTTTTTAATCAAAGATTTTTTGAACACCCTTTTCGTCCTTACAGAAGATTTTCTGCCGATGAATCTCCCAATCAGAAATCTCGCACTCTGTCAGAAATTCTCCCATTGCCGATGCTAAAATATCCGGCTTTAAGTTGCGTTCACCGCCGGCATCCAGTACCACACGCAAGTCAAAGTTGTCCTCAGCAACTTCTACCACTTCCCAGGCACGAAGATACTCCATCAGGTTAATCTGCTTCTCGCCCTTTTTCTTAGTCTTTTTGGAAACCAAAATCTCACCGGATCCAAAGAAGTCCTGCAGACGTTTTTCCTCTGCCCCTTTCTTGGTGAATGCTCGCATGGAATATTCTGCTGAGACAATATCCGCCGCTTTAATCATCGGCTCATGTACTGCCAGAACCTTCATGTCCATAGGCAGATTCTGATTCAACTTTTCCTGAATCTCCACCGGTGTTATTCCGTCCTCGAATTGAATATCTACCGTCTCACACTCACTGGTAACGCCAATGGGTAACGGAAGCGAAAAAGTCATCTTCTGGTGGGGGTTAAACCCTTGCGAATAGACCACAGGAAGTCCGCTCCGCTGGATGGCACGGGTAAAACACCGAAGCAAATCCAGATGGGAAATATACTTTCCCATTCCCGTCTTAGAAAAGACAACACGCCATTTACTCAAAGCAGACACCTCCTCCGAATTGGGTGGCACCGCAACCACTACACTTTTCCCGACAAGAAGGAGTGGTTTCACCACGGTACGCTTTTTCATATTCCTTTTTCAGGAACTCTTTGCTGACACCGATATCCGCATAATCCCAAGGCAGAATTTCGTCCAAGCCAATCCGACGAAGAGCATAGAACTCGGGATCAATACCGCAGTTTTCGAAGGCCTGCATCCACTTATCGTAATCAAAGAAGTCAGTCCATCCGTCGAACTTACATCCCAGTTTCCGGGCTTCAATCAACACATCACCCAGTCTTCGGTCGCCTTTGGCAAAGACCTCCTCCAAGAAACTTACATCACTGTTATGCCAGTTATAAACAATCTTTTTATTGGTGATGGAATCCTTCAGCATTCTTGCTTTGTCTTCCATTTCGGAAATCCGATTCTGCGGTTCCCATTGGAAAGGTGTAAAAGGCTTTGGTACAAAGAAGGAAGTGCTTACCGTCACCGAAATACTCCGACCTTTTCGTTCCTCCTTGGGAATCTCATAGAAGGAGTCAATCACCTTTTGGGCAAGTTCTCCGATCCCTAAAACATCCGCCTCGGTCTCGGTGGGAAGACCCAACATAAAGTAGAGTTTGATTCGGTTATATCCACCGGAAAAAGCAATCTTTGACGTCCGCATCAAATCCTCTTCCAGCACGTTTTTATTGATGACATCGCGGAGTCGTTGGGTTCCTGCCTCAGGCGCAAAGGTAAGGCCACTCTTCTTGACTTTCTGCACCTTTTCCATCAACTCCATGGAGAAGTTATCCACACGCAAAGAGGGCAGAGACAGATTGATTCTCTTATCCACGGTCAAGTCAAGGAGACCATCGGTCAGTTCAAACAATTTGGTATAGTCACTGGTACTCAAAGAGGTCATGGACATCTCCTCGTATCCGGTGTTGGCAATGGAGTTTTCTGCCACCTGAAGAAGCTTTTCCACCGACCGTTCACGAACCGGGCGATAGATATATCCTGCCTGACAGAATCGACACCCACGAATACAGCCACGGAACAGTTCCAACATAATCCGATCGTGAACCGTCTCCATAAAAGGAACAATCAACTTTTCAGGGATATAGGTGTTATCCATATCCTTGATGATTCTCTTTTTCACCTGTTTGGGAACCCCATCACGATTGGGCTCAAAGGATTTGATGGTGTTGTCCTCGTTATAAGTTACGTCATAGAACGAAGGAACATAAACACCTTGAATCTTGGCAATCTCCATCAGGAATTCCTCACGGGATTTTCCGCTCTTTTTCCATGCTTTAAAGACCTCTACCACCTCTCCGTTGACCTCTTCACCCTCACCTAAGATAAAGAAGTCCACCAGTTCGGACAAAGGTTCCGCATGATAAGCGCAAGGGCCTCCGCAATGGACAAAGGCATCGTCCCGTGCTCTGTCCTTGGTGCGAAGGGGAATTCCGGCTAAGTCCAGCATATTGACGATATTGGAATAACTCATCTCATACTGAAGGGTGAATCCCACTAAGTCAAAATCCCGAACGGGAACACAACTCTCCATAGACAGAAGGGGAATACCCTCCTTCCGAAGTTCCTGTTCCATATCATCCCAAGGCGCAAAGACACGTTCGCAAACAGTGTCTTCCCGATCGTTGAGCATATGATAAAGAATCTTCATACCCAAATGAGACATTCCCACCTCATACACATCAGGGAAGCAGAATGCCACACTCACCATATCTTCGGTCCATTCCTTATGGACACTATTAAATTCATTTCCAATGTAACGAGCAGGCTTTTGCACCCGCTTCAAGCATTGTTCCAACTTTGCACGATACATAGCGGTCCTCCTATGCTTTTCATCATCACTTATATCATACACTATTTTTCAAAAAGATACAAGCATAATCTTACAGTTCGTCCCATAAATATTACCAATCCAACTTTTGAAAAGGAAAGCAGGTGTTACCATGACAGATTCTTCTCGAAACAGATCCGAAACAAAAAAATTTTCACGCCCCTACCCCAAATGGCTCCGCTTGTTCTTCAAACAACTTGTGGCGTCTTTGCTGTGTGGCATTCTTTTTTTCCTGATGCATATTCTTCCCGCTCCCTTCCTGAACAACTGCGCCCGAGCACTGGGGGATGCTCTGCGATACGAGGTATCCATTCCCACTGATAAAATCCCGCACCGGGTCAAAGAAAGGATTGCTCCCCCTCAATGAAAACTCTCTCCGCCCACTCCATGGAACTTCCCCTTGGAAAGAAAGTCCGCATCCATCTTTTGCTCCCTCTGTTATTTCTGTCTGCTTACCTCGGGGGCTATCTTCTCTTTTTCGCTGTCAGTTGGGGACTTGCCCTTCTTCACGAACTTGCACACCTTCTGGTGGGAAGGTCTCTCGGCATCTCCTTTTCAGGAGTTACCTTTCTTCCCTTTGGGGTATGCGCCAAACTCAAAGACCCCATCATCAAATCTCCTGCAAAAGAAATTCTCACCGCCCTTGCAGGTCCTCTTTCCAGTATGGTCCTCTCCCTGCTCTTTGGGGTTCTGTCCAAAGTCTATCCCACAGAACTTCTTTCCTACACCTCCCTTTCCGCCTTCGCCTTGGGCGCACTTAATCTCCTCCCCTGCCTTCCTTTGGACGGAGGTCGAATCCTCCGCGCTCTGCTCACATTGTCTTCCGACGCCATCTCTGCGTGGCAAACCACCGCTCGTATCAGTCGATGGATTGCCCTGTGCCTTTTAGGTCTTGCGCTCTATTTTTTCCTAACCTCATCCTTTCAGTTTTCTCTGCTTCTTATCGGCATTTTCCTTATGGGGAATCTGATAACCGAGGAAAGGAGCATCTCCCATCAGGCATTGCGAGAACTACTCTGCTATAAAGAAAAGCCGGAGCGGGATTCCTTCACCCGCACCGACTTGTTAACTGCATATCAAGACTTTCCTGCACGGAAAATCCTGCGCAAACTTTCTTATCATAAATACTACACCATTCAGGTCTTAGATCAAAACCAAGTCCCCATCAAAACCCTCACCGAAAGTCAGGTTTTGGACGCCATTCTAACCAAGGGCATCCGCATTACCTTGGGCGAGATTTAGTGAGTCAAAAGATACCTCTCCAGCTCCTCGACCGTCTCGGCATAGCAGGTGCATCCTGCGTCCTCAAGTTCCATGGGTTCTGCATATCCGAACCGAACCCCCAACACAGAAACACCGCAGGCCTTTGCTCCCACAATATCCTGTTTGCGGTCACCAATCATCAGAACCTCCTCAAGAGGAGGGCTATCCAATTGCTTCAGTACCTCGGCAATGACCTCATCCTTGTAGTTTCTCGTTCCGTCAAGCTCGGCACCAACTACTACGGTAAAGTATTGAGCGAGATCAAACTTCTCCAAAATCCGCTTGGCAAACACTTCCGGCTTGGCGGTGGCAAGGCAAAGAATCTTCCCTGCATCCTTCAGTCTGGCAAGAAGCTCCGGAATTCCTGAATATACCTCATTTTCAAAAAGACCCACCCGAGAAAATCGTTCCCGATATTTTGCGACTGCTTCTTCGCCCTTTTCTCTTGAAAACCCGTAAAATTCCATAAAGGCATCAATCAAAGGCGGACCAATCACCCGTTTCAGGTTTTCCTGTTCCTCCTGAATACCATAGGCATCCAGAGCATACTGAAAGCTCCGTGTAATCCCCTCATAAGGGTCTGTCAAAGTTCCGTCCAGATCAAATAACAAATACTGAAACATGGCAAACTCCTAATCAATAACAATCTTGGGATTTTCCTTGGATTCCCGATAGAGGACAAACTTTCCGCCAATGGTCTGGATGCACTCTGCGCCCAGTTTTTCCGCAACTTCGTTAGAAGCCTCCCTGGTGGACAGCATGGCACTTTCCAACACGTGAACTTTAATCAGTTCTCTTGCCTCCAACGCATCATCCAACTGTTTTACCACATTCTCCGAAATGCCATCCTTGCCAATCTGGTAAAGGGCAGGAATGGTGTTTGCCATCTTCCGAAGATTTGCTCTTTGTTTTCCTGTCATAATTTCGCTCCTTTTCTCTTTGTGCTACTGCACAATCACTTTTTCCTTCTTGATTTTTTTATCAATGAACAGAATCGCTCCCACTACCAACACAAAGGAGATAACAGACAAAAGTTGTTGTCCGTAGCAAGGGATTCCCAAAAAACTATTTCCGTTTTTCTGAATCATATAGGCATTTCTGGATCGAACATTTTCCTTAGCCTGAAAATCCAACGTTGAGACCCTCTTTCGCTATTTACTGAGATTTTCTTTTAAATCATTATAACAAAAACAACAAGGAAAAGCAACGTACATTTTGTCCAAGTTGTTCCTTGTTTTTTCTTCATTTTGTGTGCTATACTGGTACTATCCTTTCAGAAAGAAGCGAAACCTATGATTATTGACGCACACACTCATATCTATCCGGAAAAAATCAGCGAAGCTGCCGTGCAAAGCATCAGCGATTTTTACGATATTCCTATGTTCGGCGACGGCACCATCGACACCTTGATTCGCACCGGCACAGACGCGGGCATCTCCAAATTCCTGGTGCACTCGGTTGCTACAACCCCCCAGCAGGTAGCACGCATTAATGACTTTTTGGCCAAGGCTATCTCGGAACACCCCGATCAACTGATTGGTTTCATGGCTCTGCATCCTGACATGGAAGATCCCGCCGCAGAGATTGAACGTGCCATGGCCATGGGATTTAAGGGCATCAAACTTCACCCTGATTTCCAGAAATTTGCCATTGACGATTCCAAGGTATTCGCTCTCTATGAAGCGGCACAAGGGAACCTTCCCATTCTCTTTCACATGGGCGATTACCGCTATAACTATAGTCACCCCAATCAACTTGCCACCGTTCTTGATAATTTCCCCAAGTTACAGGTCATCGGGGCACACTTTGCAGGATGGTCCGAATGGGACGATGCGGAAAAATATTTGAAAACTTACCGTCTATGGGTAGACACATCCTCCAGCAGTTATATCCTTCCTCCTGAGAAAATGCGGAAGATGATTGATGTATTCGGCACCGATTTCGTTCTCTTTGGCACCGA
Source organism: Ructibacterium sp. (assembly GCA_045635425.1). GTDB lineage: Bacteria > Bacillota > Clostridia > Monoglobales > Monoglobaceae > Ructibacterium. Next base: position 5,995 of record JAZRCD010000236.1, read on the forward strand.
CTATCCCATGTGGGGACCGAAACGAGAATTGGAAATTATCAACAGTTTAGGTCTGTCGGAAGATGAACTGGAAAAAATCTTTTACAAAAATGCAACCGAACTTTTATCCTTATAAAACACGGAGCGGAAACCAGGGTTTCCGCTCCTTTTTTTGCGTTTTACAGATGTTTCTTCATATGTTGAAGGGCGTTTTTTTCCAATCGGGAAACCTGCGCCTGAGAGATGCCGATTTCCTTTGCCACCTCCATCTG
>JAZRCD010000237.1:0-2725 GCA_045635425.1 Ructibacterium sp.
GGCTCACAGAACGACATGGCTACGATCCGACTTCCAGAGAGCGGATAGTGCGGCGCAGTGTGTCCAGATTATGACCGGTGGCGAAAAGCCTATCGTTCGTACCGCAAAGATTGTGGTACTTCTTGGCGAGGTTAGCGAGGAGGAACTCCACGCCGCAGAGAACTACTGCGTGAACCCGGTAGAATCCAGACTTGCAAGTTTCGAAAAGCCGGAAACCTTAAAGGACAAGCTGGAGGCTCCTGCGGATGTTAAGGTGCTGGACGGCTTTATTGATCTGGATGAGGATGGCTTAAAGGCATTCCTTTCCGAACTGGGTCTGGCTATGGATTTGGACGATGTGAAATTCTGTCAGGATTATTTTAAGAATACAGAGAAAAGAAATCCCACCATTACCGAGGTGCGGATGATTGATACCTATTGGTCTGACCATTGTCGTCATACCACCTTCTCCACCATTTTGGACAACGTGGAGATTGAGGATAAGTTTGTGAAGAAGGCGTATGATGCGTACCTTGATTCCAGAAAAGCAGTTTATGGTGACAGAAAGAAGAACATCTGCCTGATGGACATTGCGACCATGGCTGTAAAAGAACTGAAGAAGCAGGGCGTTCTGACCGCTCTTGATGAATCCGAGGAAATCAATGCATGTTCCATCAATGTGAAAGTGGACATGGAAGACGGAACCTCCGAGGATTGGCTTGTTATGTTCAAGAACGAAACCCATAACCATCCCACCGAGATTGAACCCTTCGGTGGTGCGGCAACCTGTCTTGGCGGTGCCATCCGTGACCCGCTGTCGGGACGTTCTTATGTTTATCAGGCAATGCGTGTTACCGGTTCCGGTGACCCCAGAGCTACTTTGAAAGATACCATGCACGGAAAACTTCCTCAGCGGAAGATTACCGTGGGTGCGGCACAGGGTTACAGTTCCTATGGTAACCAGATTGGTCTTGCTACCGGTCAGGTAGCCGAGATTTATGATCAGGGCTATATTGCAAAGAGAATGGAAATCGGTGCGGTTATTGCGGCGGCTCCCAAAGAAAATGTTATCCGCGAAGTGCCGGAGGCAGGTGACGTTGTTATCCTCCTGGGCGGTATGACCGGTCGTGACGGTTGTGGCGGTGCAACTGGTTCTTCCAAGGCGCATGACGATTCCTCTTTGGAATCCTGCGGTGCGGAAGTACAAAAGGGTAATGCACCTGTAGAGAGAAAGCTCCAGAGACTTTTCAGAAAGAAAGAGGTTACCACCCTGATCCGTCGTTGTAACGACTTCGGTGCAGGCGGTGTTGCCGTTGCCATCGGCGAGCTGGCAGACGGTCTTACCATCAACCTTGACAAGGTTCCCAAGAAGTACGAAGGTCTGGACGGAACCGAACTGGCAATCTCCGAGTCTCAGGAGAGAATGGCGGCTGTAGTTCGTGCCAAGGATGTGGACAAGTTCATTGCAGAAGCCGATAAGGAGAACTTAGAGGCAGTGGTAGTTGCAGAAGTAACCGACACCAACCGCCTGACCATGGCGTGGAGAGGAACCACCATCTGTGACATCAGCCGTGACTTCCTGAACACCAACGGTGCGGAGAAGCACAACGATGTATATGTTCCGGCAGGGGACTATAGCAAAGAATTGTTCGAGAACACCCCCGAGGGCGAGAACTGGTCCGAGAAACTTCACAACCTGATGGGAGATTTGAATATTGCATCCCAGAAGGGTTTGGTAGAACGGTTCGACAGTACCATCGGTGCAGGCTCTGTGTTTATGCCTTACGGTGGTAAGTATCAGTTGACTCCTCAGCAGAACATGGTAGCAAAGATTCCTACCATCCACAAGGAAACCAACACCGCAACCGTAATGAGTTATGGTTATAACCCGAAAATCACATCAGCAAACCCCTATATGGGTGCTTTGTATGCGGTGGTTGATTCTGTGACCAAGGCAGTTTGTGCCGGTGCAGATTATAAAGATATCTACCTGACCTTCCAGGAATACTTTGAACGGTTAGGAAATGACCCCAAGCGTTGGGGTAAGCCTTTGGCAGCACTCCTTGGCGGATTTACTGCACAAAAGGCGCTGGGTATTGCGGCAATCGGCGGTAAGGACAGTATGTCCGGTTCCTTTAACGAGATTGATGTTCCCCCCACCCTGACTTCTTTTGCGGTGGCTCCTATCTCTGCCAAGACTGCAAACTCCGGCGAGTTCAAAAATGCAGAAAACTCTGTATTCTGGCTCAAGCCCAAATATGATGAGAACAACCTGCCTGACTTCGAGAGCCTGAAAGCGCTCTACGGCATGGTATGTAACATGATTAACGATACCACCATCGGCCTGATCCGGTCTGCTTGGGCAGTAGGTGCAGGCGGTGTGATGGAAGCCATCTGTAAGATGGGCTTTGGTAACAAGATTGGTCTGGCATTCACCGATTGTTGCGATAAGAAGAGTCTCTTTGATGCGGCATACGGAAGCATCATCGTGGAAGTGAAGGGCAATGGCGCATTCTGCTTCAGCAATGAGTATATCGATGCTGTGAAGTTGGGTCATACCACCGCGGACGGAAAGATTACCATCGAGGGTGAAGAGATTGCATTGGATAGCCTGATTTCTGCTTGGCAGAAGCCTTTGGAAGAAGTTTTTGCCACCGATGCTAAGTGTGAAGATGTTGGCATGAAGACCTTTGCTTATGGCGAGAGAGTGAACATCAAGCCCTCCACCACCTATGCAAAGCCCAGA
>JAZRCD010000238.1:0-5766 GCA_045635425.1 Ructibacterium sp.
TGAGCAAGATAAGTGTCTTGTTCCTCACTACCGCCGCTGACTCCCAGGCCACCAACGATTTTACCGTTCATATATAATGGCTCACCGCCACCGAAGATAACAATTTTACCCTGATTGGTAAACTGAATTCCGTAAAGCGACTCACCCGGCTGACTTAATTTTTTAAGTGTTGATGTTGACATCTTTAATGCAACTACGGTATAAGCCTTGTTAAAAGCCACATCGTAGCTTGCTATGTAAGAATCGTCCATACATTCAACCAAAACCGGACGTGCTGCGGAATTTGATACCGCAACAACTGCTTTAACTCCGATTTTTGCAGCCTCTTTTTCAACTGCCTCTGCAAGTCTTTTTGCTTTGGCAAGTGTTATTCCTTCTGAAGAATCCGCAATTGCATCTTTTATTGCAGCAGCTACTAAAGAAGAAATGTTTTGTTCATCCATTATAACTGCTCCTTTCAAAGTGCAATTATTTGCCGAGCTGTTCCATTACTTTCTTTGTAATAGCAGCTACTAAATCAGCATCAGATGTACCTGCGTTTTTGTGACCACCGCAGTTACCGCCGCATGAGTGGCAGCTCTTCTTACCTTCTTTAGCATTCGGGCAAAGGTCTGCAGGATGTTTACCTGTCATACCGAACTGTCTTCTGATTTCGTAAAGTCTTTCAACCTGTGGAGGTGTCAATTCTTTTGGACCGCCAAGCATTCTTGCTTTGAAGAGGAGTTCTGCATAGAATTCCAAAGATTCCATCTTGTGGTATGCAGCAAGCAAAGAATCAGAATAGGAAAGTGCACCGTGGTTTGCCAGAAGAACTGCATCAAAGTAGGGCAGGTACTTCTCTACTGCATCCGGAATCTCCATGGTGGAGGGGGTGCCGTATTCAGCAATGGGAACACAACCAAGAGCAATTACTGCCTCAGGCATAATGGGCTGAGTCAAGGGGATACCTGCAATTGCAAAGCTGGTTGCATAGGTGGGGTGCGCGTGTACTACTGCGTTTACATCGGGACGCTTCTCATACACTCTCATGTGCATCTTGATTTCGGAAGAGGGCTTGAACTTACCATTTGCCTGGATTACATTACCCTTCGCGACAACCTTACAGATGTACTCGGGAGTCATAAAGCCCTTACTAACACCGGTGGGGGTGCAGAGGAACTCGTTGTCAGAGAGCTTCACAGAAATGTTACCGTCGTTTGCGGCAACCATGTTTCTGTTGTAGATTCTCTTACCGATGTCGCAGATTTGTTTTTTGATTTCGTATTCTGACATCATTTTCATCTATCTCCTTTATTTAAAGATTTCTTATGTTGCTTTTACTACATTTTCATTTTACTACATTTTTCGGGGGATGTCAAGGGATTTTCTGTTTTTTTCTTTGAAAATTTGGTTTTTATCTTTGTTTTATTCTTTGTTTAGATAGGTAATTAACTCATTAATACCAAATCCTGTCACAGAATCCACAATAAACACAGTTTTACAGCCCGAAAGTCGGAGCCAGTTTTCGGCTCGTTTGGGATTGGCACCCTCTTGTTCTGCCTTGGTAACGATTCCGATTACCTCTCGGTTTACCATACAGGTAACGCAGGGAGGGAACAAAGAATATTCCTCGGTAGCGCTGATCAAAAGCCCCACCATATCCGCCTCGTAGGAATAGAGCGCCAGGGCTCTTCCCAAATGATGGGTCTGGGCGTATTCGCCCGGGGTGTCAATCAAGGTGTTTTCAAACTTGATATACTGGGTCTTATCGTAGCGGATATCCTCACCACGGAGAACTTGGGTTAATGTGGTTTTCCCCGCCTCGCTACGTCCCATAAGAATGAGTTTCTTCATTATGTTTTGGTTATAGGACAGACAGTAAATCCAAGTACATCCCGACAGTAGTCGGTGAGGGCGGTCATGGATGCCTGTACATCGGACACGGTACCTGTTACAATCAAGGTGCCACTGAACCGATCCACAAAGCCCAGTTCCACACCGGAGGACTTGATGGCGATATCGCCTGCGATGATGGCCGTTTCCGCCGGAGACATGGTTACAATACCAATGGCGGTTCTGGCGTACTCCACAGAGGGATCAAGGCCAAGCTTCCGGTAAAGGATGTCGTCAGGATTGGCAATGATATGAGCAATGGTAATCTGCTTGCCGGGAACCAGTTCCTGAACAATCCGCATCTTATCCTGAAGTGAAAGTAAATCGTTGGGGTTCATTGTCCTATCCTCCTATCTTACATGTTAAGCCGCATCGTTCTGCGACTGCTTTTAACTTTTGCATCTGTTCATCGGTGGGTGACGGAACCTCGCCCATCAGGTATTCCCGACCCAATCCCTCGTACTTGTCCCGACCAAAACTGTGGTAGGGAAGCAGATTGATTTCGGTCACACCCTTTAACGACTTGGCGAAAGTTGCAATCGCCGCAATCTCTTCCTCTGTGTCATTAAAGGTGGGAATCACCGGAACACGAACAATTAACTTTTTGGCATTCTCTGCAATCTTGACAGCATTTTCGAGAATCCGTTCATTGGGTTGTGTGGTAAACTCCTTATGCTTGTTGCTGTCCATGTGCTTGATATCCATCAGGACAGTATCAATAAAGGGGAGCATCTTCTCTATCTTCTCCCAGGATGCAAAGCCGGTGGTCTCTACCGCCGTATTGATGGCGGATTCCTTGGCGCATCGGAGAAGTGCCGTGGCGAACTCGCTCTGGCAGAGCATCTCGCCACCCGACAGGGTCATACCACCGCCGCTTCTTCTGTAGTAAGGCATATCCTGCTTTACCGCATCAATCACTTCGCGGACGGTAACGTCTCTGCCGACGACCTTTTCCTTACCATTTTGCATCATGGTCTGAATCTCAAAGGCTTGGGATTCCGGATTACAACACCACCGACACCGAAGGGCACAACCCTTCAAAAAGATGATGGTGCGGATGCCGGGACCGTCATGAACGGAAAACTTCTGAATATCGAAAATCCTGCCGGATGTGTTCCAATACTCATTCATCTTCGTTAAAATCCTCCCTGCTCGGTTCGGTTGATAATGTCATCCTGCAAGGACTTGGACAGGGTGGTAAAGAGGGCGCTGTAACCTGCCACACGAACCACCAGATTCTTGTAGTTCTCGGGGTGAAGCTGTGCATCCCGAAGGGTTTCACGACTTACCACGTTGAACTGCATATGCATACCCTTCTGATCGAAGAAGGCACGAATCAAGGAGATGAACGCCTCGATACCGGATGCGCCCTTCAATGCGGAGGGGTGGAACTTCATATTGAACAAGGTACCATTGGATGCGATACCGTGGTCAAGCTTTGCAACGGAGTTTGCCGATGCGGTAGGACCGTTCACATCACTGCCTGCCGCCGGAGATACACCATCGGCAATGGGAGTTCCTGCCAGTCTTCCGTCGGGGGTTGCACCGGTCTGGAGACCGAGAGGTACGTTGGCGGATACGGGGTAAAGACCTGCGTGGTACTTACCGCCTCTGGGGTTGTCATACTTCTCCACCGGCTTGGTGTAGGTGTATGCCACCTCTCTGCCGAACATATCCACTTCGTCAATATCGTTACCAAACTTAGGCATTGCCTTAATCTTTTCCAAGATGGTCTGGTATTCTTTCTTCTTGGACGCCTCAATATCGTTTGCCTTAATCTGTTCGAAGATTTCGGAAATCTGTTCACCGGAAATCTCGTAACCCTTGGCTGCGATTTCCTTTACCACTTCCACGGTCAGGTTCTTGGCATAGGCATCGCTATAAGGCATACCAAAGTTGTTCTTGAGCGCATCTGCAATCTGACAGAGGGTGTATTCCTTAGACTTGTAAACCAGTTCGTTTACTGCATAGAGACCGTCTGCCACATTGGCAATACCGAATCCCTGAGGACCGGTGAAGTTGTAGAGAGCACCGCCCTCCTGTGCCGACTTACCTCTACCGATACAATCGGTTACCATAGAGGACAAGAAGGGCAGGGGACAACGTTCCATATGTGCTTGGTCAACTGCATTATCTGCATTAACCATGAGGCCGATGTTGTATTCCATCTGCTTCTTGTAAGCATCAAACAACTTATCAAAGGTATCAAAGTCCTGAAGACGTCCGGTCTTGGGTCCAACCTGAACACCCTTGTCCATACCATTGTTGAAGACCAATTCCAAGGGGCGGAGCATATTAAAGAATGCCGCATCGTGCCAACCATCGGTCTTGCCGCCCCCCTGGGGCTCTACACAACCAATCACGCAGTAGTCACGACCCCCCCCCGCAGCAAGGCCTCTGGAAATCAACGCCGGAATAATTACTTCGTCGTTATAGTAAGCGGGGAGACCGATACCGGTCTTGGTCAGTTCTGCCGCCTTCACCAACAAATCGTGGGGAGTGCCGTTCCACACTCTCATGGAGAGAGAGGGCTGAGGCAGGTTCACGTGCATGGATGCGGAGATACACATATAGGACAAATCATTGGTGGCATCCATTCCGCTGGTATCCTGACCACCTACGATCAGGTTCTGGAACATACTGTAACCTGCAAAACCTTCTGCAGAGAGAGCGTCACGAACCTTGTTCAGGCTGTTCAGCTTTACCCATACACAGTCAATCAATTCCTGTGCCTGTTCTCTGGTAATCTTACCTGCATCCAGATCCTTCTTATAATAAGGATACATATACTGGTCAAAACGTCCGGGGGAGATGGAGTGTCCGCTGGACTCGGTCTGAATCAACAACTGCACAAACCAGAACGACTGACACGCCTCATGGAAACTCTTGGCACCATTGGCCGGAACATTCTCACAGATTTCTGCAATGTTCTGGAGTTCTGCACGTCTGTTAATATCGGTGCAACTCTCTGCCAGCTCCCGTGCCGCCTTGGCATAACGCTTTGCAAAGGTTACTGCCGCCTGACAACATTCCATTACTGCAGTTAAGAAATAGTATCTGGTAGCATAGTCGCTATCGGTAATCTTACACTTGTCTCTTTCTGCCTTGGCTTGTTCGTAAATGCCATTGTAACCAATCTTCAGCACCTTGGCATAATCCGCACTCACGTGACCGATACCATTGAAGAAGTAGTTACCTACGGTGAAGATGTTATGTTCAATGGCGGTCAAAGTCTCAGGCGCCATATAGGAAGTCGCCAGTTCGCTGGTGGTTCTTCCCTGCCAGTACTTGTGAACCTCACGGAGTTTGTCCGCAGTCTCAGGAGCGATATAGAAGGGGTCTGCACTACGGGTTGCTACCGTGTCAAACTCCTCTTCCAGCCACTTGTTGGAGAACTCAGGGAAGGTCTGGCAACCACGTCTTGCGAAACTGTTGCAACCAACAATCAACTCATCGTCACGGATGACAACGGGAAGTTTCTCCATCAAGGCACGAAACGCCTTAGACTTCCTTATATAAATAGACATGCCTTCCGTTGCCTTATGGCTTTCTGTAATAATCTCGGCACGGGTGGACTCGATGGTCGGGGTGCCGGAATACAGATCGTCAATCAGCTTTTGAATACGGTCTGTCTTGGGAATATCCGCTGTATAAACTTTATTCATGGCATAAAACCTCCTAACTTGCTACCCTCATCATACACCAACAAAAAGACAATGTCAATACCTTTTTCAAAGAAAAAATAACAAAAACAAAGAAAAAACCCACAGATTTATGTTGCATTCCATCTATTTTTGTTGGGATTCGGTTGGGAACAAGGGGGATTTGCTTTGTAGGGGAGGGGCTTGCTCCTCCCGCATAGGTTCGCAAAAAAATTCTATCTCCTGTCCATAT
>JAZRCD010000239.1:0-3069 GCA_045635425.1 Ructibacterium sp.
AGATCCATTTTTGTACGCATAATACGCCGCACATCCAATCATTGCCGCATTATCTGTGCACAAAGAAAATCGAGGGTATTGAAAAACAAAACCTTCTTCCTTTGCACGCATACTGATACGCTCACGAAGAGGTGTATTTGCCGCAACTCCTCCTGCAAGAGCGATTTTATCCACCCCGGATTCTTTTGCGCATGTAATCAAATGTTCGGTTAACACATCAATAACGGCTTCCTGAAAAGATGCGGCAACATCAGCCGCATTAACCTCTTCACCCTTTTGCTCTGCATGATGCAAATAATTAAGCACAGCAGTTTTTACCCCACTAAAACTAAAATCAAGACCGTGCTCTCCCATATTTACTCGAGGGAAGTGAATGACATTGGGATTTCCTTTTTCTGCCGCCTTTTGAATTGCCGGTCCACCCGGATAGCCAAGTCCCAATACACGAGATACTTTATCGAAAGCCTCTCCTGCCGCATCATCTCTTGTTCTGGCCAGAATGCGATAGCGATCATAATCTTCCACTAACACCAAATGGCTATGTCCGCCGGATGCTACCAAACAAAGAAACGGAGGATTAAAATCCGGATTTTCAATATAATTAGCGCATATATGCCCTTTGATATGGTGTACCGGAATAAGCGGTTTCTTCGTTGCAAACGCCAACCCTTTTGCCGTTGATACGCCAACCAGCAAGGCACCTACCAAACCGGGTCCATAGGTTACCGCAACGGCATCCATCTCTTCTAATCGATATCCGCTTTCCTCTAAGGCTTTATCCACAACAGCGCTGATATTCTCAATATGCTTTCTTGATGCAATTTCAGGAACAACTCCGCCGTAAAGTTTATGAAGTTCAATCTGTGTATTTATAATATTGGAAAGAACTCTTGTTCCATCCTCTACAACCGCTGCCGCAGTTTCATCACAGGAACTTTCAATGGCTAATATCCGCATAGTTATTCCTCCGTATAGGAAAATTCCAATGTCATAATTCTGGCATCTTCTTTTCCTTGATAGTATCGTTTTCTATTTCCGCAATGAACAAATCCTGCGGATTCATATAGTTTTTGTGCCGGCACATTACTTTCTCGAACTTCAAGGGTAATTGCCGACATGTTGCGCTCTTTTGCGATTTGAATCAATAGTTTCAAAAGTTCTCCGCCGATTCCTTCACGACGATAATCGGGATGAACCGCAATATTGGTAATATCCGCAACATCATGCATCAACCACATACCACCATATCCCATCATGTATCCCGACTCGTCATCACGCGCCACAAAGAAAATGGAAAGAGGATTATCAATTTCTGTTTCAAAGGATGCGCGACTCCATGGATCCTCCGGAAAACAAAGTTGTTCCAACTGAACAATTTCTTCAATATCTGATTTTTCCAGTAAGCAAATGCTAATCATAATTTCTTTGGATTCCTCTCTCAATCAGTTCATCCAGTTGTGTGCAACATTTCCGATATGTGTCAACAGAACCTCCGTACGGATCTACCACATCATCCTCCACCCCTGCCCATTCTCCAATGGTCAAAATTTTCCCCATATCATCAGGAAAAGCAGCATGAAGCATCGCTTTATGGTTTCGGGTCATTGTAAGTACAACATCTGCCCCCTCCACAAGACAATTGGTAACCTGTTGGGAATGATATCCTGAAATATTCACACCCCGTTCTTCCATAACAACACATGCATTTTCAGAAACAAGGCTGCCATCTGCAAAAATTCCGGCAGATAAAACTTTTGTGTTTTTTAATGCTTTTTTCCGCATTAACCCTTCGGCCATTGGGCTTCTACAAGTGTTCCCGGTACAAACAAACAAAATTGTACGCAGGCTATCCAGATCCAAAATTTGCTCACCTGCGGCACGATAAAGACGATTTCGAACCGCCTTCCACACACCGGTATCAGGAATTTCAGGTGCAAGAATCAAAGATACATTCCCCTTATCCAACTCTCGCATTCCTGCAAAAAGTTTCTGAGCCGCCGCCGATGGGTCCGATTTGCTTCCGAGAGAAAATCTGTGCAACCGCTCATCAAACGAAGGGAACTCATCAAAGACTAACATGCCGGTTTCCGCCTCATCACAGCACGAATTCACATATGCCTCTACCTGTTCCAGGTTACCACGAAGAATTCGAACCGGAGCATTGGGCGCATAATGTCGATATTTCAGACCCGGCGATTTCGGTGTCTCCCCTTCCTTCGCCTTGGTCAATACAGCAACCTCACCGAGAATCTCTTCCAGTTGTTCTAATGTAACCATACCGGGGCGATAAAGCACCGGTATATCTCCACTGATATCCAGAACTGTTGATTCCACCCCAACCTGACAATCGCCACCTTCAATGATAGCATCAACACAACCGTCCATATCATCTTTTACATGAGAAAACTTGGTAGGACTGGGAAGTCCCGAACGATTTGCAGACGGTGCAGCAACCGGAATATTCGTAATTTCCAACAATTGTTTTGCAACAGGGTGTGCAGGCATGCGAATTGCCACTGTATCAAGTCCACCTGTAACGGTTTTAGGAACCATATCAGATTTTTTAAAAATCAGTGTGAGAGGACCCGGCCAAAAACGTTCCATCAGCGCCTCTGCTACATCCGGGATTTCCGCCACCAAATTTGCAAGCGCATCACGACTTCCAATATGTACAATCAACGGATTATCAGACGGTCTTCCCTTGGCATGGAAAATCTTTTCAACTGCAGATTCAGACAGGGCATTAGCACCAAGGCCATAAACCGTTTCTGTTGGAAAGATAACGGTTTTTCCTTGTTCTAACAACTCACCTGCAAGGCATAGATCCTTTTCTTGTTCTGTCAAATATTTGGTTTTAACAACCATCTGTATCATCTCACTTCGAAGAAAATTTTAACGTTCTTCACCCTGAGCCTTTAACTTTTCACTCTGATCCGTAGTAATCAATGCATCGATAATCTCATCAATATCACCGTTCATGATATTTTCAAGTTTATATAAGGTCAGACCAATTCTATGATCCGTCATACGACCCTGAGGAAAATTATAGGTACGAATTCTTTCGCTTCG
>JAZRCD010000240.1:0-7750 GCA_045635425.1 Ructibacterium sp.
CCACCCGGCTTCTGGATTGGGGATTTGCCAATTACGCCATGTATCGCAATCCAGCCGCCGATGCCGGACGAATAAAAGTCCTCGGCGGTGGTGCCGAGGACTGCGGGATTATGTATGGAGATTATAGCCGACTGATGAAAAAGGGAAGCGAAAAATCGGTGACGTATACGCTGGAGTTGCCGGAAACCATATCCGCCCCTGTGCAACGGGCAGAGGCGAGGTTGTTTCTTGCTCTACTGCACGGTGAATCCGTATGGGGGTTGGAAGAGCATGGTAGATGGCATGATCTTTTAAACCCTGTGCCAATTCTCTTGGAGAACAGTTTTTCATTAAGGTTCCTTCCTCCAGTACCAGCACCCGATCCGCCAAGGGAATGGCTTCCTCCAATCGGTGCTCGGAAAGAATTACCGTAATGCCCAGTTCACGATTCAAACGGGACAGTGTTTCTAAAAACTCGGTGGCCGCAATGGGATCCAGTTGCGCGGTGGGTTCGTCCAGAATCAACACACGCGGATTTGCCGCCATGACCGATGCTAAATTCAGCAGTTGTTTTTGTCCCCCGGAAAGCTGAGAAACTTTTTTATGGAACCATGGTTCGATGCCGAAGAAGGACACCATCTCGGCAATCCTGCTCCGAATTTCGCCCCGGGAACGACCAAGGCTTTCCATGGTAAAGGCAAGTTCCTGCCATACAAATTCACAGACTGTTTGATTCTCGGGATTTTGCATGACGAAGCCAATCTCCGCCGCCATCCGCCCTTCCTCCAGTTCCTGCAGGTCGGTTTCGCAAAAAGAAATTGTTCCGTCCATGGTGCCGTCGGGCGCAACCGATGGTTTCAAAAGCCGAAGCAAGGTGGTCTTTCCGCAACCGGACTCTCCGCAAAGAACCACAAACTCCCCTTGGTGAATGGTAAAGTCAACCTGTTTCAGCGCCTTCTTTTTCGCGTTGGGATAGGCAAAGCCTAATCCTTGTGCCTGATAGAGTTCCATCTTCTCACCTCCCATAATTCCAAACATAAAGGATAACTGCAAAGCAGTAAAAATGCCATCAAATACGGCAGGTTTGCAAGTGATACACCGCTTCCGCCTGTTTGCGGAAAGCAGTAGAAGTCCAATTGACCCATCCATCCGCCTGCCAGAACCACACCGCCAAGGAGAAGTATCACTCCCATGGCGATTCCGTCTCGTTTGTCAAACCGAAGGTTGTGATAAAAAGTTCTGCCCGGAAGTCCGTAACCACGAGCTTTCATACTGTCCGCTGTATCGATGGCGTTTTCCAGCGCCCATGTGGTAACCCCCGAAAGTTCCGCCATGGCTTCTTTGATTCCGCCGTCCTTTCCTCTGCCCTTCCGTGCCCGATGCACCTTTTGGAACTGTTCCAAAAACCGCGGTACAAACCGAAGGGTCATGGAAAAGAGCAATGCCAGCGAGGGAGCAATTCTTCCAAAAAGGTAGATGATTTTATCCTCGGTTATCACTTCACGAAAACAGAGGAACCATAGGATAAGACCTGCCAACATGCTCCCTGCCAATATTCCATAAAGAATGGATTCTGCTGTCAGGGGATTGCCACCCGGCAGATAGCAGAGCACCGTAACCCCCTGATGGTTAAAGATGGGGTTCATCAATATGGTTACTCCCAACACAGGGAGAAGCAACCAAAGACTTTTTCCGATTTTGTGTCTGCTGGGCAGACAGACCGCCCAGCCCAGACCGCAAAAAAGAGAAATCCCCTGACAAAGGGGATGGATATAAAAGCAAGAAAACCCTATGACAAAAAGAAAGTACACAAGGTTCACCAAAGGATGATAGGACAAAAATGCACTCTTTTTCACAGGGGTTCCTCCTCTCTATTTTAAATCTTTCTTCATCCAGATATGGGGGCAATCTTCTTCGTACTCCACCTGACCTGACGCGGTATAGTGGGATTTCTCATAAAATTCCGCGGCACTCAATTGGGAATGAAGCATCAGGGAACTGCCCCCTGCCTTCTTCACCCATTCTTCTGCCGCTTCGAGCATACGACTTCCTATCCCCTTTTTGCGCCACGGCTTCTCTACCGCCAGTCTGCCCAGAATATACGTTCCTTCCTGCTCGCCCGAAAAAATTCGACAAGTGGCAACAGGCTCTTTATGGTAATACAATACCAGATGGGTTGCGGTTTGGTCTATTTGGTCATATTCCTTTTGAAAGCCCTGCTCTATGATAAAGACTCGCTCCCGAATCTTCTTTGCCTCGGCAGGAAGATGCGAAAAGACTTTTACTTCCATCATAATTCCACCCGATTTCTGATTTCGCCGTTAAAATACGCCTGCATATTCAAAAGCATCTCCCCGTAGCAACGCTCTCTGGTCTCTTTGCCACCCCACGCCATGTGGGGAGTCAGACAAACGTTGGGAAGATTCCGTATTTCATAAAACGGACTGTCCTTGGGGAAAGGCTCCACCGAATAGACATCGGTTCCAAACCCTGCAATTTTTCCGTCACGAACCGCCTGACAGATGGCAGTCTCGTCGATGACGGCACCACGGGCGGTATTCACCAGAATCGCCCCCTGCTTCATGGTGGCAATCCGTTCTTTGCTGATAAGTCCACGGGTTTCCTCGGACAGAGGAATGTGAACGGTAACAATATCACTTTCCTTTAAGAGGGTGTCCATATCGGTGCAGTTCACTCCTGCAATCGGCGTTCGCTTGTAGGCAAGAACCTTACAACCAAGCGCCTCTGCCACCGCTCCCACACGGGAACCAATTCCGCCATAACCCACAATGCCCCAAGTCTTACCGTAGAGTTCATGATAAACAGGGGTCAGGATGTTGGCGCTTCCGCCATTGGTATAGGTTCCGTCCTTGGTATAGTTGGTGTATTCATTCAGGTGGTTCACCAGATTCAGCACCATGGAAACGGTCACCTGCGCCACACTCCATACCGAGTAGCCCGGCACATTGCAAACACCAATGCCGTGGTTTCGGCAGAATTCCAGATCAATGTTGTCGTAGCCGGTGGCGGCTTCACAAATTACCTTCAGGTTTTTGGCGTCCTTCAGGTTCTCTCCCAGTTTTACCTTGTTAACAAAAATCACATCTGCGTCGGCAACCCGCTCTGCCACCTGATGGGGCAGGGTGTTATCATAGACCACCAATGTTCCGAATTCTTCTGCAGCAGAGAGATCCAAATCCTCTCCCAAGGTCAGACGATCCAATACAACGATTTTCATAGCATCATCCTCCTAAATCACGTAGAATAAGATACAGAAAAAGTGACAAAGACTTGCCAGATTCACAAAGAGGTGAAAGACCGAGTGCATATAACGGATTTTCTTTTTCTTACCAAGGGCATAGAGCACCGCACCGATGGTATAGAGAAGTCCGCCTGCAATCAGGAAGATCGCCCCGTAAAAGCCGATGGCCTGATAGGTTATCTTCCAGAATCCCACGATGCACCAACCCATTCCCAGATAGCAAATCATGGAAAGTTTCTTGTATTTGTTAAGGTCGATGGCGGTAAAGGTAACTGCAAAAGCGGTCATGGCCCAGATGATACCAAACACCACCCAGCCAATTGCCAAGTTTTCCTGACGGATGGCAGAAAGAGCAATGGGCGTGTAGGTTCCTGCAATCATGAAATAGATGGAACAATGGTCGATGATCTGGAGCACCTTTTTCCCCGTACTGGGCTTCAATCCGTGATAGATACTGGACATGGTAAACAGAATAATCACCGTGGCGCCATAGATTGCCGAGGAAACAACGCCCATGGGGTTATGGCGGATTGCCGCCATAATCACACAGAGGGTCAGGTAGGCAACGCCCCAGGCTCCCCCCACAATATGAGAGGTCATGTTAAAAACTTCCTCTCCTTTGGTATAATCAGGCAGAACCATTTCTTTTAGTTTCTGTCTTTTTTTCTTTGCTTGTATCTCGGTGTTTTCTTTCATAAATAAGCCTCATTTCTTGCTGATTAATTTAATCATACCATACTATATACCGGACGGCAAGGTTTTTGCGCCACCTTTTTTACGGATTCACAATGTTTTTTTACATTTTCATCACGATTTTTAAACGATTTTTGAACAATTAAGGGAAAACGTTGAAACCTCCTCTGTTTTGTGTTATACTATCAGGTACCAAAACCAATAATAGAGGTGATTTTATGAAACGCACATTACTATGCTTGATATTGGCCATTGCAATGCTGAGTTGCCAACTCCTGCCTGCATTTGCCGAAGAATATGAGCCCAGCTTCTGGGCAAAAGACGCTGTAGAGGAAGGAATCCGTTTGAGTATTTTATCGGATTATATTTCTCAAAAACCCTTCCAATCACCCATGTCCAGACAGGATTTTATTAACCTTGCGGTGAACCTTTACGCCACCATTACCGCATTAGATGTTTCTACACATGCCAAGCAGCCTTTTTCAGATACTGTTTCTGACTTTCCTAATATGGCATACTACATTGGCTTTGTGGAAGGTGACGGTTCAGGCTTGTTCCGTCCCTTGGACAACCTGACCAGACAAGAACTTTGCAAAATCATTACTGCCCTTTTGGATTGTGCCGGTGTTCTTGGTCCCTACTTCCCATCCGAGAACGTCTTTGATGGCATCGTTGACAAAAATCAAATTTCAGACTGGGCAAAGAACCATGTGGCGTTTATGCTGGACAACAATTTAATGACCGGCGACGAGGATGGAGAATTCCGTCCTTTAGACCCCGTTACCCGTGAAGAAGCCGCTATCATTGTGCATCGTTGTTTCCAGAAATTTGGGCCCCAAATCAGTGGACAAATCACTACCTTCCAGCGGACTACCAAGGATGCGAACGGAGAGAACATTCAAACTTTAATGAAATTGGTTACGCTGCCTAACGGAGCAACCGTTTCTTTGGAATATGCCCTTACCCACGACATGTCTGATTCGGATATAAAGAATACCAATAACGAACTTGCTCCCAGCGGTACACCACTGGCAAGCAAGGGCACCAACGGCCTCTATCCGCTGAAAACCTACTCTATGACCTTGCGTACCGGGGAAGCAGACGAGAAGGAACTTCGTATCTTTGGCGAAAACGGAAGATATACTTCTGCTGAGGAAGCGGAGGCTCACATGAGCGAGGTAACGGTTGATGTTTGGAAAATCAATGCCGAAGGAGCATATTACAGTTCCACCTTGACCTTTAAAGTTAACACCATTTTGAAGGATGATGTTATTGCCATTTTTGACGAGATCTACAATGCTCCCGTCAAGGCACCCCTGAAAGATGTGACTGCTTATGCATGGAGAAGCGCTCCGTCCAGCGGAATCTATTCTGATCACAACTATGGTACTGCCATCGACCTGAACTACAACGAAAACTACTGTCTGTATGCAGACGGTTCTCAGTTGGGTAGTTTCCACGATCCTTCATCCTCTGTCTACTCTTTTGCCGAAGATGGCATTGTGGTACAGACTTTTGCCAAGTACGGCTGGCTCTGGGGCGGTAATGCTTGGGTTAGCGGAACCACGGACTTCATGCATTTTACCTATTTGGGCAAGTAGGAGCGTAACGCTCCACCCACCCCCAAAAAAACATTTAAAAAAGCCGAACCACAAGGTTCGGCTTTTTCTTTGATATAAGTGGGTTTTTATCCAAGGCTTGCAAGGACATCATCGCAGTTCAACACTTTCTCAATAAGCATCGTTCTATTGAAATAATAGTGGTTTGCCGCCTCGTAGCCGATGGTGGCATTTTTCTGCATCAGTTCGTACATTAAGATAGCGTTTTTCCGCTCCTCTTTCACTATTTCAGGTAATGCGTCCTTGTTTCCGGCATTCCGTTCCATAATAAAGGATACCAACAAGTAGGAAGAATACATCAGGACATATCCGGCCCATGCCATCTGCTTGAATTCACAGTCCTCCATATCCTCAATCACCTTAAGGCCATCCTTCCAACGGGTGCTGATGGTTTCGAACATCTCCCGAATGGTCTCCTCGGGGAATCCTGCACACCAACTCCGCAGATCATCATATGCATAACAGGTCATGGTAGAGGTGAGACCGGTAGCCTCGGGATAGAACAAGGTGGAGGGACCTGCATTCTGCGGGCCACGATAGAGAACGGTGGTACGGGGCAGGAAGTTTTCAAAAGCCTCGGAGAAGATTCGTGCCGCTTCTTTTACCATAGCCGCATTCTTGCCATACTCCGCCTTTAACAGAGCGTCATATGCCTCCTCGGAGGGATCGTCCATACATCCGTTTGCCACCTTCAGGTTAACGGACGGTGCACCACCTAAGGTCCAGCTCATCATAATATCATTGATACCGATTTCGTGAAGACCTGTCATCCGTTTCCGAATCAGGTCAAAGACCGGCATAGCAGGAACGGTACTACACTCCCAAGAAGTGTTGAGCTGTACCTTGGCACAGTTGTTCATGCCACGGCCTTTGGCATATTCCCAGTACTTCTTTGCAATCTCACTGGGGCCGGGCTTTGCCAAACTGTAATCGCCAACCTCTGCATCCACACCGCCGGCAGTGAAAGGTACATCCTCTTCGCTCTTGGTTTGGATGATAACATTGGGATCCAAAAGGTCGATACACTTATACACGTTCTCCCAAGTCTGGCAGGCGGATCTCCATGCCCAAACCCAAGCAATTACCTTGATGTTGGGATCGGCAGCCGCCGCACCTTGGTAGATGGCGTTGACGGATCTTGCAATCAGTTCGTGATGGGGCGTTTCCGCACAACGGGGACAAGCCGTTCCTTCCTTGGGACCACGGGACTTACAATGGGTCAGGTTCTCGGACTGGGTAATCAAAATCAAACCACCAATACCGGGAACATCCTCGCAAAGTCTTTGTACTGAGTTTTTGAGGTTATCCACCACCGCCTGTTGTCCGGTACAAAGTGCCGCATCACGGGATCGGGTGAAACCTTGCAGTTCGGGGTATTTTTCAAAGAATTCCAAAGGCATGGAACGGGGTTCGTTCAGGTAAAGGTATACCTTGATGCCATACTTTGCCGCCCGTTCAATCAGTTCACGCAGTTTCTCCTGACGACCTTCCCAACCAACGGAATAGCTCTCGTCAAAGGCAAAGGGAACCATCTGGTAGAGCACCACCGGAATCCACACGCCATTCACACCGGATTCCTGATAGGCCTCCAGCAAAGCGTCAGGGAAGGAAATGGAAATATCCTCGTCCAGCACATTGGTATAAAGACCACAGAAAGAGTAGATGGCACGCATGCCCTCAGCAGGCTTGCAGACAGCACCCTTCTCTCTGCCGGAGAAGAAATCAAAGGATTTCACTCCGCCAAACAGGTCGGGGAGTTCATCCATTACCTTTTTGATATTTGCTAACTTTTTCTTGCCATCTTCGGTCAAGGGTTCATCACAGATGGGGGCACAATCGGATTTAATACCCAGTTTGTGATCCAAAAAGTCCTCTTCCTTCAGGACAAATTCCAAATGTTCCTGCGTCCATCCCAGAACTCCCAGCAATTGGTCGTAGGGAAGCAAATCCCAGGTGTTTCGGATGGTGGTGATATAACCGCGTTTTTCCCACACATCCATGTTCTTCTGTTCGCCAAGTCCCATTTCCTTGGCAACTTCCTTCACTCGTTCTAAGGGAAGATTTAAGCCCTTGGCAATCTTTTCTGCCTTGACGGTCTCCCAAAGACGGAAAATTGCCGCATACATCCGGTTGGGAAAATGGGGAATGGGAACGATTTTTTCTTTATCAATAGCCGGTAACATAATAATTACCTCCT
>JAZRCD010000241.1:0-1673 GCA_045635425.1 Ructibacterium sp.
GAACATGGAACCGATCGGAGACGACTCCGCTCCGGAGCAGGAGACGGAAGTCGGACCGGAACCGGACGAGATCCAGAAGGCTGCAGAGGTTCCGGCGGGAGACGGTCAGGCCATGCACCGGAAAGAGTGCAAGCGGTGCCCGTACTTCTCCGTGCACACGAACACCTGCGACTATTCCAGCAGGACGGGCAAGGTCCGGGGGATACCGGTTGCGGACTGCGAACACTGGAAGGACGGGAAGCAGGGCAAGCCGAGGGTGTACCGGCATATCTGCAAGGTCTGCGGTGCGGAGTTCAGAGACGGCGCGGCGAGGACAAAGGTATGCGCTAATTGCATGGAAAGGATGTGAAACGGATGGCTAAGCAACCAGAAACAGCACGGGAGTGGCTGAGACATTTCGACGCTCTGCAGCGGAAGAACGCAGAGACCTATCAGGACACCGGGATGCAGCGGTACGATGATGCGGCATACAAGTATGAGTGCATCTGCTCCGCGTTCCGGGCGAAGATCCGGGAGGAAAGCGACAGGGATTATGACGTTGAGAAGCGGATCCGGAACAAGAACGCTGCAGTGGCCAAACTGGTCAATGATAAGTACACGAAAGACGAGGTTATCAAACTGCTCAATGAGGCGGTGTGGTGGTAGGAGGTGCAGACATGGAACAACTGAAACCATGCCCGAACTGCGGAGCAAAGATGGAAGGGGGTGCGAAATGATTGTTTGCGGTTTTCCGGGAACAGGAAAGAGCAAGATGGCGAAGTTTTCTAAATGGGTCGATTTGGAAAGCACACCGTTCAAGGGGAATTGGTTACTTTATGCAGAAGTAGCAAAGCATATGAGTGATAACGGATATACTGTAATGGTATCCACACACGCAGAAATGCTTGACGCACTTGAACAGATCGAAGCAAGATATGTTGTTGTTATACCACCAATGGAAGATAAGAACGTGTATCTTCATCGGTATGATGTGAGAGGGAATACCAATGAATTTATCCGGCTCTTAGATGAGAATTGGGATAGATGGCTACTCGATATCATTGGAAACCCTACAATTCTGAAAACTGTTGTTACTTTACCTAAGGACGGGTGCATACAAGGATTTGCAGAAATGGTGAGAGAGGGAGCGGAATGAACGAGAAACTGAAACCGTGCCCGTTCTGCGGGAGTACGGATATAGAACTGCGGAAAGGCGTGATTTTTAACGGAGCGGCTCACTGCATGGATTGCACGGCTGATGTGGTATTCGAGGCTTTTTATCTCGTTACAGAGGGCGGTGATTGGCGGGAAGCGGTACGAGCCAGATGGAACAGGAGGGCGGGCGAAGTAGTCAACGATTGCCATGACTTAGTCAAGGATTTAGTCAAGGAGGGCGGACGATGAGTGACCTTATCAGCAGACAGGAAGCCTGCCAGAAGATGCAGGAACTCTACGAAGAGGATTGCGAAAGGTTCGGAGTTCCAATCCCTGATTGCTTCGACTACGAGAGGGCAATAGAAGCACTTGAGGAAATCCCGACCATCGACATCGTGCGGTGCGGAGAGTGCAAATGGTTTGATCGCCGTGAAGGGTGCTTTTTCAGTACGGCAGAAATTGATTCCGCGTGCTTCTGCTCATTTGGGGAGAGGAGAGAGCGATGAGGCTGATTGACGCAGACGTATTACTGGAACCGA
>JAZRCD010000242.1:0-9142 GCA_045635425.1 Ructibacterium sp.
GTAACGATCCAACTTCCTTCTCTGTTACAAAATCCGATGGAACGGTTAATAAATTCTCCAAGCAATGGATTAACAGTCAGGATGGCTATCTGTTGGTAGAAGACTATCATCTGCAGCAGAGTCCTAATAACTGTGTTACTACTTCGGAAAGAACCATTCCCGAGACCGGAGATGACTTCCTGCTTCAAACCAGATTGAAGTTCCCCAGTTACGGTACCGAAACCGATATGGTTATCGAAGTGGATGGTATGAAGTTGGCACTGGATGTTCGTGAAAAGTTCTTGTCTGTTGCAGCAACCAGCGGCTATTCTGTAGAGGGCAGTGATGAGATTCGTCTGGATAATGAAAACTTCCATATCATCACCATTGAATCCTACAACAAAAAGCAGAACGCCAGAATTTATCTGGACGGCGTTTTGGTTCAGGAGACACCTCTTGCAACCATCACAACCACAGCAAACAGAATCTACTTCCGTACCAACGGTGGTTGGTTCTTGCCGGCACAGGTTCAGGTAGATTACATGAAGTATGTGCCTAAATATTATGGTATTACCGTATCTTCTCCCACCAATGGAGCATCTTATCAGGCAGGCAGTGCAGTAACCATGACCGCCAGTCAGGCATCTGACTTTGAACTGAACGGCACCGTGGTAGCAAGCGGAACTTCTGCAAGCCTGACCAATCTGCCGGTTGGTACCTATGAGTTGATTGCAAAATCCGGCAATCAGACCAGTGAGACAATTCGGTTCTCAGTAGTTAGAAATGCCACAGCAACCTTGTCTGCAACCCAAAGTGGTAACACCATTTCCGCATCCCT
Source organism: Ructibacterium sp. (assembly GCA_045635425.1). GTDB lineage: Bacteria > Bacillota > Clostridia > Monoglobales > Monoglobaceae > Ructibacterium. The sequence goes on from JAZRCD010000242.1 coordinate 818, forward strand.
GACCGGTGCAACCGGATTGGGTTCGGCGGCATCTGTGGTATTCCTCCTGGATGGTAAGAAAGTGGCTTCCGGTTATAGTGCAACCATTGGTGGCGTGACCCCTGAAAATCATATGTTAGAGGCAGTTGCCTACGATGGTGCAGGTGTAGAAATGGCAAGATTCTCCAAGGAGATGCCTGCTGTAATCAGCGACAGCACCTATGCATATTCCAATGAAATCAACTATACCGCATCCGGAACCGGTGTGGCTATGGTAAAGAACAGAAATCACGTTCTTCAGATGACACATAGCACCTCCGGTGTAACCTACAAGACCAATACAGGAGATAAGACCTACAATCTGGGAACCGGTAAGTTTAAGGTATTGACCGATGGTCCCTATGCGGAAGTTTATCGGAACGGTCAGTTTGCATTCTCCTTTATCATGCCCCAGACCACCGAGGCGGGAACTTCCTTCACCGGAAGCATTACCAATGGCAGCGTTGTCGTTCCTGCAGAGCGGAAGAGTTGGTTCTCTGCTTATAATGTAAATGTACAGAACGGTGTTTATGAACTGGCAGACTTGCCCTACAACCATAACCTTGACTTTGTGGCAAGCCCCACAGATGAAGTTCATTTGACCTTGAATGATGGATATTATCGTAACGATGTAACCTTAGAGGGTGGAAAGATTTACGTTTGGACTGCAAATCGTAACAACTCTGTTCCTGTCAAGGAAGAAGTTGCTACCATGGCATCCGGCAATGTGTATTATCGTGTAGAGACTGCGGCAGGTATGTCCAGACTGTATGCCAACGGTAAGTGGATTACCACCTTCAGAAATGGTAACGTATCCGGTAGAAAGGGAACTCTGGCAGTTAATGTAACCGGCGGTGACGGCCTTTCTTACTTAGGCGTTAACAGCAACAAAGACTTGTACTTCTATGAAGATACCTTTGACGGAAGCGGCGAGTTTAATTCTCTGGATTATTGGTCTTCCAAGGACGTTGCGTTGTCTATCTCCAGTGGTAATCTTGTTATGGATGCATCCGGTATGTCCGATGCAATCGTAAACCTGAACCTGGCAGCAGGTGAGGTTGACTTCTCTGCTAAGTTAAAGGTGACCAGCTTTGACAGCTTGAAAGAGGCTGGTGTTTATCTGATGGTAAACAATCCCACCACCGGTACTTTCACCAAGGCAGGTTATTACAAAAACAAATGGGGAACAACCAAGCGGTATGAGATTGTGGATAATTCCAATGGTGAGCAATCTGCTACCGGTAGCGGCTCTCTCTCTGCCAATACTGACGTTCAATTGGATGTAAAGGTACGGGAAACTGCAGACGGAAGAGAAAAGATTACTCTGTATGTGAACGGAACCGAAAAGACTAGCTTGATCGGTGATTTCAACCATCGTGGTAAAGTTGGTTTTGTTCTCTCCAACTGTAAGGTAAGCGTGTCGGAAGTTTCCTACCGCGGTGATGCAAAGCCCATGCTGGAAGTGTATGATAACCCCATTGCAGGTGGTACAACCACATTGGATATGATTGAAACCGATACCACGAATTATATGGTAAACGCCGGTGGCGGTTATACTTCCACCGATGGCGGTAAGACCTGGACCGCATTTACCCCCACACCCGGTGCGGGTTTGAGTGCGGAACACAGCATTGGTATGAGTGCCAATATGGTTCAACTCCAAAACGGAAAGGTTCTTGCTATCAATAAAAATAGCCCCAGTGGTTGGTGGGATGAATACGGTCAGAGACGAAGCGTTCATAACACTTGGATCTCCAGTGACAATGGTATGAACTGGAGTAAACAAGGTAACATTGGCGGTCAGGAAAATGCGGATGCGGTTCAGGGCAGAGATGCAACCGTTAACCGAATTTCTCAAGGTCCTTCCGGCAGAATCTACTTCATGGCAGGCGAAGGTAACAGCGAGGACTACGGTGATGCCATCCTGTGGATGAGTGATAACAATGGTGTGAACTGGTTCCGGAACGAGCAGAGATTCAGTGCTTTGGTTACCGGCTACGTTATCGCCGAGGCGGTTACGGTAGAAACGCTCAAGGATACCAGAATGTACTTCCGTAGTGAAGGCGGTCAGCTTTGTTACTACAAATCTACTGACCGTGGTGTAACCTTTGATATGGTTCGTCATACAACACCCTTTATCAGTTCTATGACATGTTTCGGTATTGAGGCAGACCCCAATGATCCCAACACCCTCTACATGGCTTGGGGTTATGACAACATCAACCTGTTCGCAAGAGCACAGTTCCCCAGAACCCGTTGGTCCCTTGCAAAGAGTACCGATGGTGGTGACACTTGGGAGATGATTGGTACCGCACACGAGAACAACAGCGTTTCTCACAATATGATGAACCTGACCATCAACGTGGGTAAGGATTACGTATTCCTGAATGCATTCTCTTCCGATACCTTCGGTAAGACTCAGCCCTGGACCAGCCGAATCGTTTCCTTTGCTAAGGATAAGCAGAGAACCAGTGTTCGTATGGAACAGGTACACACCATGTATCCCACACAGATTGAGAATACGGTAGTTCTGCCTAAGGATAAGGCAGAGTTGGCATTGACCATCAACCCGGCATCCGGTGGAGCACTTCTGAATGGTCAGTGGATTTCCGGCGGTGCAGATGGTGAATATGTGGCACTGGATCTTCTTGCAACCTTTGTGGGTGCCAATGCTACATCCGACGGAAGCGGTGTAACCTTGACCATTGGCTCTGCAACTATTCGGTTGAGTGGAGATGCTGTAAAGACTGTAAACGGTAAGCAATATGTGAACCTGTTTGCAGCAGCAGAGAAACTGAACATGCTTGTTACCAACGAGGATGGAACCTTGATTCTCAGCAAGAGCGACAACTGGACCCAGCGCCAGAGAAACGCTTTGCGGTATGCGACAGATTTGTTCGGAAATAACGTGTAACAGAAAAAAGACACACCATATGGTGTGTCTTTTTTTATGCTCATTTCTTGCGGAAGGAAAGGGGAGAGCAACCCTTTATGGATTTAAAAATTCTGCCGAAGTAGGAAGCGCTGGAAAAGCCAACCTGCTGTGAAATTTCTTCTATACTCAAATCAGTTTGAATCAGGAGCTTAACCGCCCGATTGATTCGTTCCCGATTGATATATTCGTTGACAGTACAATGGAAGTGTGAGTGAAAATGTCGGTAGAGAACACTTTTGGAAAGGTTGGTGTTGGTTGCAATTTCCTGAATAATCAGGGGCCGGTGCAGATTCTCTTGAATATAGTTGATGGCACGGGTCAGGTTTTGGTTTATGGTTGGAGTCAGCATATTCTTGGTGAGAACGTGTTCTGCCAGTATGGTTACAATGGTAATCAGGCTGTCAATCTTTTCCGGCGCTACCATAGGTAGTTGCATGTATTGTTGACGCATCATCTCTACATCCAGATGGAGTGCGGTCAGGTTTGGAATAGCATCGGAAAAGTAATCCCCCGTTTTCAGTTGTCCTAAAATAATATACCCGAGAATTTCCTCGTTATAAAGAATGGGAACTGCAATGTCAGTCAAGCCCCCATGGCAGATATGCCAGCACGCCTGCTTGGTATCTCGACATTGTCGGAGGAGGGTGCGGTCAGAAGTTCCGCAGGCATGGCCTCCTGACTCAGAACATTGAAAATTCTGACAATAATTGTTATGCATTGTGGGATTACAATCATAAAGAGAAAAATCCCTATCCACTAAGTTAACATTAATGCCGGTAATCTGGTAGAAGGCATTAAAAGTATCCTGAAGTTTTTTGTTGTCGCAGTTTATGAACAAGGTGCATTCCTCCCTTTGGTTTTATTATAGTCATTCCTATTTAATTGTCAATATATTATTTGTTTATGAGAATATAGTGCGAAAAACGAGGTCGGTTTTGGCTTGTGAGATTTTGAAAAGATGGTAGAATGAAAGACGAAGACATAAGAGTGGGAGGAAGATGGAAGTGAATGGTGTTTTACTGATCCTTAGTATTGTTGCCGGCGTGGTTCAGCAGGTGGCTCGGAAGGAATCCAATAAGCGTGGCAAGGGCGGTGTCTATAGTTTTTCTGCAGCTGCGGCGTTTTTGTCGTTGATATTCTTTACCATCCGAAGCGGAGGGAACTGGAACGCGGACGGACAGACCTTTTGTTATGCCGGTGTTTTTGCAACAGCCTTTGCGGTAACTACCATTACCACTATGCTGGCAATTCAGTGTGGACCCCTCTCCTTGACATCGTTGGTGGTTTCTTATTCATTGGTCATTCCGGCACTTTACGGCATCCTGTTCTTGAATGAGCCTATCAGTATTCAACTTGTTCTGGGAATTGTATTCTTATTTGTTTCTATTTTCCTGATTAATCAGGAACGAGGAGAACAAAAGAAGATAACTCTGCGGTGGGGAATCTTTGCTGTGATTACCTTTTTTGGAAATGGTATTTGCACTACCGTTCAAAAGTTGTATCAAGTCAGATCGGGTGGCGCAACCGAATGTGAATTTATGATAATTTCCATGCTTATTGTGGTAAGTACCCTGATGATAGCCGCTGTTATCAGTGAGAAAAGAGAGCTTTTCAAGAACCTGAAGGAAGGGGCAATCTGGTACGGAATCTGCGGACTGGGAAATGCATCCGCCAACTCGTTAACGATGATTCTTGCCCTGACCATGCCGGCATCGGTATTGTATCCCTTGCTTTCTGCAGGCGGAATTGTGCTAACCGCCTTGGTTTCTATTTTGCTCTATCGGGAAAGACTTTCCGTGGAACAAAAAATTGGTCTTGTTATGGGTATTGTGGCGACAGTATTGTTGAGTTAAAAAAAGAGCAGAAACTTTCGTTTCTGCTCTTTTTATGGTTAAAAGTTTATTCGCCTTGGTACTGGTCCTTCAATAAGTCAAAGGCTTTGCCCAACCAGGGTTCTGCATCCACCGTGTGAATTTCACCCTTGTCGCAGGCTTGAGCAATGGCAGGGTTAATGGGAATCTGACCCAGAACGTCCAGCCCATATTCCTTGGCAACATCCTGAATGTGGCTTTCGCCGAACACGGAGATTTTGTTACCGCATTCGCCACATTCGATATAACTCATATTCTCCACCAAGCCGAGGATGGGAATATTCATCATCTGTGCCATCTTTACAGCCTTTCCTACAATCATGGAAACCAGTTCCTGGGGAGAGGTAACCACTACAATGCCATCGACCGGCAGGGATTGGAAGACGGTCAGGGGAACGTCACCGGTGCCGGGGGGCATATCCACAAACATATAGTCCACATCGGACCAAACCACATCAGACCAGAACTGTTTTACAGTTCCACCGATAACGGGACCACGCCATACTACGGGGTCGGTGTCATTCTCCAGAAGGAGATTGATGGACATGACCGAAACACCGGCTTTGCTGATCATGGGAAGGATTCCGTATTCGCTGCCCTTTGCCTTGCCGGAGATGCCGAAGATACGGGGGATAGAGGGGCCGGTAATATCCGCATCCAAGATGGCTGCCCGATAACCGGCTTTCTGCATTCCGGATGCCAAAAGGGAGGTAACCAAGGATTTACCAACGCCGCCCTTTCCGCTGACAACGCCAATTACTTTTCGTACATCGCTCATGCTATTGGCAGGAGCTGCAAAACTTTGGGCTTCCTTTCTTTCGCTACAGCTTTCACCACAACTGGAACAATCATGAGTACATCCGCTCATTTTGATACACAACCTTTCTTTATTTGTCCTCGTCGGCAGATGTGTCGAAATGACTTCGGTCGGTTCCGCCGATGCGATGGATGAGATCTTTATAAATGTCTGCCGCCTGTTGTTTCAGAGCCTTGGCGGTATGCTCTGCCTCTGCCTTGGAACCTGCAAAAATCTGCAGTTCCAAAAGGGGAGACCCTCCGTCCAACATCTGGAGGGAAGCCATATACTGTTGGGGTGCTACGGGAAGAATTTCTGACTTGATGGCATGGGGATCCACCTGCTCCTGATATTTCATGGTCGCCACAGTATCCTCAATATGCCGTCGGATACTGGCAGGAATCCGTTCAAAGAAGAAACTGTTGGTGTCCTTGCCTTTTTCGCTCATGAAAAAGGCTTCGACGCCACGATAGTGGGTTCTTTCGATATATTCATCCTCAATCAGTTCGTTGAGCATGATTGCCAGATCGAAGTAGCCCATGACCTTATTGTCCCAGGTAAGAACCTCGGATAATTGGGGCATGGTTGCAGGTTCTACATACCGCTTCAGGGTATACAGAATGGCAAACTTCATCTCGTCCCGTTCCAAGAACATAGTAACACCGCCTTTTAGTTGTTGTCGTAGGTTTTGTAATCATTCTTATGCTTAAAGTAGATGCCGATAACACCCAATCCTGCATGGGAGGTGATGATAGGACCAACTTTAAGAATCTGAATGGATTTGGGGTTTACCTTTTCCTTTACCAGCTTCTCCATAATCTCCATTTTATCAGGAGCATCGGCATGGAGGAGGATGATCTCGTTTTCTTCGGGATTATCCATTCGTTCTACCGCATAATCCACTAATGTTGCAATGGCCTTTTTGGTTCCGCGAACCTTCTTGTATGCTTCTACCAAGCCGTCGTTGATGTTAAGAATGGGCTTGATATCAAGCATGGTGCCGATGGCCATGGTGGTTGCTTTGATTCTGCCGCCCTTTTTCAGGAAGGCAAGGTCGTCTACCATGAAGTATGCGGTATCGTGGGAATAGGTTTCCTTCAGCATGGTAAGGATTTCATCTTTGGATTTTCCGTCCTTTGCCATCTCAGCTGCCTTAACCACAGAATAGCCGATGGGGTAGGAGAACATGGTGGAATCCACCACGGTAATGTCAAAGCCCTCTTCTTCGATAAGTTGTTTGGCAACCATAGAGGCGGTGTTGTGAATACCGCTTGCTTTGGAAGAGATAGAAATATAAATAATGGGGTTTTCCTTGCCGCCGGCACGATAAAGTTCCTCAATGTCCGAGGGACTGACCTGGCTGGTAGAGGGAATGTCGGCAAAGTCCCGAAGCTTTTGGTAAAAATCATCAGGGTCCAGATTGATGTCAGCCAGCAGAGACTCCTCGCCGAAATGAACCATAAGGGGAAGAATGGTAATGCCCAGTTCCTTTGCTACTGCGGATGGAATATCCGCCGCCGCGTCTGCCATGATTTTAATCATAATAAGATACCTTCTTTCGTTAAATTTTCATATTCAAACTGCCTTAAAACTTCATAGGCAATGATTGCCACCGAGTTGGACAGATTCAATGAACGTTTGTTTTTCAGCATGGGAATCCGAATACAGGTTTCGCGATTCTCTCGCAGTAAATCTTCGGGGAGACCCTTGGTCTCCTTTCCAAAGACCAGAAAAATATCCTTGTCTTGATGGATGGTATAGTCGGGGTCGCTGTGCGTATGGTCGCCTTTGGTGGTGCAGTAGTAGAAGATGCCGTCGGGATAGGCATTTTGCACTTCTGCAAAGTTTTGATATTCGTGAAGGTTCAGTTCGTCCCAGTAATCAAGTCCGGCACGCTTTACCTGTTTTTCGCTGATGTCAAAGCCTAAGGGATGTACCAAATGTAAATCTGCTCCAATGACCGAGCAGGTTCTGGAAATGTTTCCGGTGTTGGCAGGAATCTCCGGCTCTACCAGTACAATGTGTAAACGCAATGGGATAACTTCCTTTCTTATGCCCAGAATTTTCTGTCCAGAGACCGATACTGAATGGCCTCTGCAAGATGGACTGCCTGAATGGTTTCGCTTCCTGCCAGATCGGCAATGGTGCGTGCCACCTTCAGAATCCGATTATGGGCACGGGCGCTGAGCCCTAAGTTTTCAAATGCCTGTTTTAAAAGTTCGGCGCCATCGGTGGTCAATTGACAGAACTCCTCCATCATGCCGGGAGTTAACTGGGAGTTGGAGTAAATGCCCCGTCCCTGATACCGCTTGCGCTGAAGTTCTCTGGCCTTGTTGACCCGTTCTTTGATGATGGCGGAGGTCTCGGAAACCTCCTGCTTTTGTTCCAGATCTTCATAGGGAACAGCGGGAACTTCAATATGTAAATCGATGCGATCCAAAAGGGGACCGCTTACCTTTCCCAAATACCGATGTATCTGTGTGGGTGAGCAACTGCAGGTGTGTGTTTTGTCTCCATAATATCCGCAGGGGCACGGGTTCATGGATGCCACCAACATCACGTTACAAGGGTAGGCGTAGGTGCCACTTGCTCTGGTGATGGTAACGGTGCCGTCTTCCAGAGGCTGACGCAGGATTTCCAAGGTCTGTTTCTGGAATTCGGGAAGTTCGTCCAAAAAGAGGACGCCGTGATGGGCGAGACTAACC
>JAZRCD010000243.1:0-6618 GCA_045635425.1 Ructibacterium sp.
GTACCTTTATGGTGGAAATGAATGAGGTTGCTTATATTTTAGACCATGCTACCGAAAAGAGTTTGGTTATTTTAGATGAAATCGGAAGAGGTACCAGTACCTTCGACGGACTTGGAATTGCATGGGCGGTAGTGGAATACATTGCCGATGTGAAAAAATGTGGAGCAAAAACCATGTTTGCTACCCACTATCACGAATTGACCCAATTGGAAGACAAAATACCCAATGTAAAGAACTACTGTGTGGCTGTGAAAAAACGCGGTGATACCATCAGTTTCTTGCGGAAGATTATCCGTGGTGGCGCAGACCGAAGTTATGGTGTGGACGTGGCCGCTCTTGCCGGTGTGAAAAAGCCGGTGGTAAATCGTGCAAGAGAGATTGTGGAGACCTTGGAGTCTCAGGACGCACATCAGGTGTCCGATGCGAAAATCAATAGTTTTAAAGCAGTAAAAGCAGATGAAAATCAGATGAACTTCTTCGGTGCGGCGGAACATCCCGTGCTGGAAGAACTGCGGGAGATGGATTTGAATATGATGGCACCCATGGAGGCGCTTACCAAACTCTATGACCTGCAGGCAAAGATTAAGAATTCTTAAAGTAGAAAGGGGGTAACCCCATGAGTAGAAAAATTCAAGTACTCTCTCAGGCAGTGGCAGACCAGATTGCCGCAGGTGAGGTGGCGGAACGCCCCTCTGCTGTGGTAAAAGAGTTGGTGGAAAATGCTATCGATGCCGGTGCGAGTAAAATAGAGGTGGAAATCAAGCAGGGTGGTGTGGGATATATCCGTGTAACCGATAATGGTTCAGGTATTCCTGCAGAACAGTTGGAAACTGCATTTTTGCGTCATGCCACCAGCAAACTGTCTGTAATTGAAGATTTGGAGACCATCGGGACCATGGGATTCCGTGGTGAAGCCCTTGCAAGTATTTGTGCGGTGGCAGAGGTGGAGGTTATCTCTAAGACTCAAGATAGTGAAGAGGGAACCTACTTAGAACTTTTACATGGTGTTCCGGGTGAAAAGGAACCCATTGCCTGTGCAGACGGAACAACCATGGTGGTAAAGAAATTGTTTGCCAACATTCCTGCAAGAATGAAGTTTTTGAAGAAAGATTCCACCGAGGCAGGATATGTGTCGGACTTGCTTGGAAGAATTGCTCTTTCCAGACCGGAAATTGCATTTACTTATACTTGTGATGGCAAGGAAGTTTTTGCCACATCAGGAGACGGAAAACTGGAAAACGTGATTTTGAAACTGTATGGTTTGGATCACGCCAAAGCGGTTATTCCGGTAGATCATACCGAAGATCATATCCGTGTCAGCGGATTCATCGGAAAGCCTGAACTGGCAAGGGGGAACCGCACCAGACAGACCCTTTTTGTCAATGGCAGATATGTGAAGAATCACGTTTTGGCCAAGGTTGCCGAAGAGGCGTACCGAAACACCATCATGGTGGGAAGATTTCCGTTCTTTGTTCTGTCGGTTACCCTGCCCTCTGAACAGGTGGATGTGAATGTGCACCCGGCTAAAACCGAGATAAAATTTGCCAATGAAAAGCAGATATACGAGGTTGCATATCATGCGCTTCACAGCGCGGTTGTCGGAAGCCAAAAACCTAAGACAGAAGAAACGCCTAAGATAGAAGCAAAACCTGCTTTTTATCCTGATAAGAAGCAAGAGCCCATGGCTTCTCCCGTGAAGAATTTTGGGGTGGTCAAAGAGGCGGAAACGTCCAAACCCGTTGGAAGCGGCTTTTCTGCATATCAGTATAAGGCAAAAGAACCTACCGTGACACCTACGCTGGTGCGACAGTATCTGGAAAATACCATTCCAAGTCGGGAAATGGAAAAATCCAATACGGTAATCCTTCGTGATACGGAACCGGAGAATGTTTTGGAACAGATGATTGATGATACGCCGGTGCAGGAGACCATGACAGAGGTGGTTTCTCACGAAGAATCAAAAAGAGAGCCTTTTCGGATTGCAGGGCAGGTGTTTGATACCTATATTGTGTGTCAAAGGGGAGAAACCATGTTTTTGGTGGATCAACATGCGGCACATGAGCGATTGCGGTTTGAATCCTTAAAGGAGTCCTACCTCAAAAAGGAGAAGTTGGCTCAAATGTTGTTGTCTCCCATGGTCATTAATCTGGACTTCAACGAAAAGCAGACGGTAATGGATCATAAGGGAGATTTCCTTGATTTTGGTTTTGAGTTCGATGATTTTGGCGGAAGCTCCATCATTGTGCACGGAACACCTATCATAAGTGATGAGCAGGGGATTCGCGATTTGATTCTGGAACTTGCCCAAGGAATGATGGAACAGGTAAAACATCCTGTGGCAGACTTTGAGGAACGTGCTCTTGATATGATTTCATGTAAGTATGCCATCAAAGCCAATCACAAATTGACCTTTGTGGAGATGGAAGATTTGGTGCGACGGTTGGAAGAAATGGAAGAAAAGGGCGTGAGTACCTGCCCCCACGGGAGACCCATTAAAATCGAGTTTAGCAAAGCAGAAATCGAGAAGATGTTTAAACGAAGAGTATAAAAAGACCGCCCAAAGGGGCGGTCTTTTTTTATTTTGCTTTTAACACCCGCATCAAAAGTTCGCCATGGTTGATGGTGGCATGTTCGTTGGCTGAGGTAATATCCTCGTATTGCCGTTCATCACAAAGAACCATGGGTGTGGTCAGTTGATATCCGCTTTTTCTGATACCATCCATGTCGAATTCCAGGAGCAAATCACCTTGTTTTACGGTTTTTCCGACCTGCGTGTGGAGTCGGAAGTATTTTCCGCCTAATTTCACAGTATCCATTCCCACATGCAGAAGGATTTCCAACCCGTCAGCGGAACGAAGACCAATGGCGTGATGACTGTCGGGAATGTTCTCGATAACACCGTCACAAGGTGCATAGAGTTTTCCTTCCGAGGGTTCAATGGCGATTCCTTTTCCCAATATTTCTTGAGAGAAGGCTTCATCGGCTACTTGTTGTAAGGGAATCACCTTTCCGGTAAGAGGTGATGCAAGGGAGACTGCAGGAAGGGAGGCTTTTGGAGATGTGGCAAGGTAGTCTTCCAGTTCGGATTTGATGACCGTAACCACCGGACCGTAAATTACCTGCACACCGTTTCCTTTTCGAATGACACCGGCAGCACCACTTTCTTTTAAGAGATTGTCCATGACCTTGGAACTGTTCTTTACAGTAACCCGAAGACGGGTGGCACAACAATCCACATCGTTGATGTTTTCAATACCGCCTAAGCCGCGGACAATCAACGCACTACGACTTGCAACGGCGTTTTTGGCATTGACATCTGCTCGGGTATAGAGTTTGGTTTCCTCTCCGTCGTCTTCTCGGCCGGGCGTTTTATAATTGAATTTCTTGATCAGGAAGCGGAAGAGGAAGTAATAAACGGCAAAGTAACCGATGCCCACCAAAATGATATTGAGCCAGTCTGTTTTGGCGTTTCCTTGGAGAATACCAAATAAGAACAAGTCGATCAATCCACCTGAGAAGGTCATGCCTACACCCACGTTGAAGATATGCATCAGCATATAGGCAAGACCGGCAAAGACACAATGAATCACATAAAGAAGCGGTGCCACAAACAAGAAGGTGAACTCAATAGGTTCGGTGATACCTGTCAGCATAGAGGTCAAGGCGGCAGAAAGAAGCAGACCGCCTGCTACCTTTTTCTTCTTGTCACGGGCACAATGATACATGGCAAGAGCAGCGCCGGGCAGACCAAAAATCATAAGAGGGAATTTGCCCGACATAAATCGTGTGGCAGATACAGCGAAATGCTCCACGGTGGGATCGGATAATTGTGCAAAGAAGATGTTCTGGGCACCTTCCCAAACCCTTCCGCCAACCTCCATGACACCGCCCACATTGGTCTGCCAGAAGGGTAGATAAAACACATGATGAAGCCCAAAGGGAATCAGGGCTCGCTCGGTAACACCATAAATCCAGGTGCCGAAATATCCGGAACGCTGTACCAAATCACCGATGTGAACAATGGCGGTCTGGATGGGTGGCCAGATATAGAACATGAGGATGCCTACCAAAAGATAAACGGCTGAGGAGATGATGGGCACAAAGCGAGTTCCTCCAAAAAAGGAGAGTACTTTCGGAAGTTGGATTTTATAAAATCGATTATGGAGTGCTGCTGTACCAAGTCCTACAATGATACCACCAAACACACCGGTCTGTAAGGAGTTGATGCCTACAACAGATGTCATGGAACCATCAGCAAGATGGGCGGCAACCCCCTCTGTATCATAGATGTTAAGTGCCATGGCGCCGATGGCGGCATTCATGACCAAAAAGGCGATGGCACCGGCTAAAGCAGCAACCTCTTTTTCTCGTTTTGCCATACCGATGGAGATGCCGATGGCAAAGATGAGAGGAAGATTGGCAAAGACAATATTTCCGCATGCATTTAACACCTGCAGAATTCCGTTGATGATGGTGCCCGGACCCATAATCCCCATCAAATTGTAGGTTCTGAGCATAGTTTCGTTGGTAAAAGCGCCGCCGATTCCTAAAAACAAACCGGCAACCGGCAGAATGGCAATGGGAAGCATGAAGGAGCGACCGACCCGTTGCAAAACACCGAAGATTTTATCTTTCATAAATGAACCGTCCTTTCTGCTCCTTCTGTGGAGCAATTTTTTTCAGTATTCCCTGAAAATGGAATCTTTATCACAATCAGGAGAAGAATTTCCCCAAAAGTTCCAGAATCTTAAATTTCATCCGAAAAGATATATTGTCCTGTTGGGTAAGCAGAGCATATTCCGAGGGAGGAAGTTCCCGTTTCAAGATAGCAAGAGTCTTTTCTTCAGCGTGTACCGTTCCCTCGGTCAGGCAGAGAGGCGGATAGAGAACACACCACCAGTTATTTCCGGCCGCCTTTCCGATACAGATGTTGACAGCGGTGTACTTTCCTGCAGGGAGAGTTACCGAACCATATCGTTTGGTTGGGAAGGAAGTTTCTTTCATTTGCACCGAAACAGGCTGAGAGCAACCTTGTTGACGGAGTACATTTTCTGCAGTTTTTTGCATTTTGGGAAGTGCTTTCTCGGTGTGCAAAATGGCATCCTTTTGGTCGGTGGCGCGAGCAAAAACATCTCTGTAGTCCATTAAAATCCTATCACGAACCATTAGTTTTAATTTCTGGTCTGCGTCTGAGTTGGTGTTCCCGAGAATATGCAGACGAAGAATGTTATCTGAGAGCGCACCCTGATGATAGCCGGCAGTAGCGCTTACCAGTAAGGTGCCTAAAAGGATGATAAGAATAAGCAGAGAGAAAAGAAATTTGGTTCTTGCTGATATGTTCATATGAAATCACTCCCTAAAACAAGCATTTTTTGTAGTTACAGAATCAAGTTTTGCCCTAAATTTGTGCTTTATACATATTGATTTTTTCTTCGTTTTAGGTTACAATGATAAAGTCTAATATGGAATAGTATGTGCCGAGATCGATTGGCAGATAGGAGAATGATATGAGTAAGATTAATTTGTGTGTTGTTTTTGGCGGTGTATCCAGCGAACACGAGGTGTCCTTGCTGTCTACAGCATCGGTTTTAAGAAACCTGGACAGAACCAAATATACCGTGCATACCATTGGTATTTCTAAGGATGGCGGATGGTATTATTTTACCGGCAATGCAGAGACCATCGGAGAATTAAAAGATGTTTCCAAATGGGATTTTGATCGAGCCATCATCTCTCCTGATCGGGATGAAAAAGCAATTCTTCGGTTTACACAGAACGGAGTTGAAAAGTACCCTATTGATGTGGTATTCCCTGTGCTTCACGGAAAAAATGGTGAAGACGGTACCATTCAGGGTTTGTTCGAACTGGCAGGAATCCCTTATGTGGGCCCCGGGGTTATCGGTAGTGCGGTGTGTATGGATAAGTGTATGGCAAAGATTGTCTTTGCATCGGCGGGTATTCCTCAGGCAGACTGGGTTGAAGTAAGACGAAACGAAGATAAGGTAAACGAGATTGAAGAGAAACTTGGATATCCTTGCTTTGTAAAGCCTTCCAATGCAGGATCTTCCATGGGAATCACCAAAGCCCACGACAGAGAAGAACTGATTGCGGGTTTACAAGAGGCTTTCTTGCATGATGAAAAGGTTTTGGTTGAAGAAATGATGTATGGAACCGAAGTGGAAAGCAGTGTTATCGGTAACCTAGAGCCGGAATGTGCTCCCGTTATCGGCGAGATTGCGCCGGCAGCGGAGTTTTATGATTTTGATGCTAAGTACAACAATGCGGCGTCGGTTTTGACCATTCCTGCAGTCCTTGATAAGGAAATTACGGAGAAGGTTCGTCAGTATGCGGTAAGAGCATATCGGGCATGTGAATGCCGTGGCCTTTCCAGAGTGGACTTCTTCGTTAACAAAGAAACCGGAGATATTCGCTTGAATGAAATCAATACCATCCCCGGATTTACTTCTATCAGTATGTATGCAAAGTTGTGGGATGCAAGCGGCGTGGGATATTCCCAATTGATCGACCATTTGATTGGTTATGCTATGGAACAATAAGTGTTAGGAGGATGTAAAATGGATCAAAGACCCATTGGTATTTTTGATTCAGGCCTAGGCG
>JAZRCD010000244.1:0-6171 GCA_045635425.1 Ructibacterium sp.
CTAAATTTTCTGCGCACTACCGAGTGACAAAGACAAATTACAAAATTTCTGCGCACTACCGAGTGGAAAAAGTGACTTGGCGAATGTGATAAATCTATACCACAAACTCCGAAATTTAAAAAAATTCCATAAAATGTGCAAAAAAACCCATAGATTTTTTCAAGCAAATGCGGTATAATGTAACCTAACTGTAATGTAATCCGGTTGACAAAAAGACACCAAATAAAAAAAGGATGGAAAAATTATCCAAAAGTCCACACAAATCCACATTTGCTCCACAAAAATTTCAGTGGGCAAAAACCTCGAATTTACTGAAAAAACGAGGAAGGTTGGGTAAAAAGTCCACATTTTAGCGTGTGGAATTATATCAAAAAGTGTACAAAAAGAATACAAAAGTGTAAAGCAATTTTCCCTTGATTTTTGTATAATTATACTGTATATTTGTAAAATTATGCTCTGAAAATATATCATATTCTCAAAAGGAGTGACCCACATGAAAAAAGCAAGAGTTTTAGCAGGTCTGTTATGCGTGATGATGGTGCTTACCATTCTTCCCGTAATGCAGGTTTCTGCTGCGGTAACCACCTATGATGATATCGATGATATCATGGGGTTTGAGATGGCAGCATCCAAAACCTATGATTTCACAGTATCCAATGCCCAAGAGTTATACGGGGTAAGGGGTTCCTATGAATTCAACGAAATATCCTTTGATATTACCGAAGGACTGAAGTTGGAAGGTACAGCCTCCAGATGGAGATTCGGTAGCAACAACTCATCTTCTTTGGGTGCAGAAAAGGCAATCTATTTCCGTGCCAAGGTAGAGACGGGAAATAAGTTGGGTATCAATCTGCATATTCCGGATACTACGGCTGATCAGGATGTATGGGAATTCAGTATCACATCGGAAGCGGTGGTTAAGGGCCCCTGGACCTACGGTAATCAGGTGGATGCTTTTGTTACAGGCACCGATTTTGTAGAATATCTGGCGGTTGACCGAGAAGACGGCAACGGCTTACTTGTTTATGCCAGAAGAGAGGGTCAGTACGACGGCAAGTGGGTTTGTGTTCTGAACATGACCTCTGTGAATGGTAGTTTGAGTGCTTCCTCCGAGGTGTATTTCCATACAAATACCGGAGCGGCGGTACAAGAGGTAGTTCTTTACGATAAAAAGGGAGAAGAGTTCAGTAACTTAGATGGTATTGCCGGAACAACCTTGTATCCCTACAAGACCTTTGACTTTACCAAAAGTGGTGCGGAAACTCTCTATAGCGGAAACGTTCCCGGAGATAAGTATGATAAGGCGGAAGTTTCCTACGATGCCACCAATGGTCTGACTTTGTCCGGATCTGCTCCCAGATGGAGATTTGCCGAGCAGGATGCTTGGTCGGTGTTTGAACAAGGCAGAAGTTTATACTTTAAAGCGAAGGTGAACAACGCCTCTGAGGTGATGTCGATTTACCTCAAGTCTACCGGCAATGAAACCGAGAAGAAAGAGCAGACATACTCCCTGAACCTTTCTGCGACAGCGGTAAATTCCAATGATACCAATGCGGCAATCAAGAATGCCTTTGCGCCCGGCACCGAGTGGGCGGAATATTACGCAACAGAAACCGAAAATGGCCTTGTTGTGTATGCAAGACAGGACGGAACAAAAGGCGGTAATTGGTTCCAGGTATTGAGAACTGCTGCAACCTTTAAAATCAGTTCCCATTCTGCGATCTACTTTACAAAGGCAGGTTCGGTACAGAAGGCGGTTATCTATACAAAAACTCAGGGCGATGTAAGCCCCGGTGTAAGTAGTGGCGATGGAAGCGGTGATTCTGTCGGTGACGATGGTGAAGATGACGACGAAGGCGGTTCCGGAACTGTTCCCGCGGATAAGACCTACGACTCCATCGAGGAAATCGTGGGTAGCGACGTAGCGGTAACCAAGTCCTTTGATATGACCAACAAGAACTATCAAAACGAGGCAGGCTTTGTTTTCAAACCGTTGGGTGAACATACTGCAGAAAATGGTGCGCCCATTGAGAGTGCTCAGGAAGGTGGCAAGGGCTTCTGGCGGTACTCTCCCCAGAGCGGTTGGTCTCCTGTGGGGGTTGGAACCAAGTTTGCTTTCTTCAAGGCGAAGGTAGAGGCAGGTAAAACCCTGAGTGTTCAGATACAGAACCCTGATGGTCCTGACTACGGATATATTCAGATTAGCGATACTGCATTCTCACAGATCAACTTCAAGAACTTGCTCTATGCAAGAGAAGGCGGTGCAGGAACCGATTTTGTTGATTACCTGATTGTGGCAGAAACCAACGACAAACTTCATCTTTATGCCAAGGGGTTGACCAATGACGGCAAGTGGGTTCTGGCGGCAACCGTTAGCGAATATAACCAGCACGACAGTTCTAGCCGTGGTCTTTACTTCAGTGGTGACGGTTTCTTGAAACAAGTTATTTTGTACACCGCGGCAGACTTCTCCAATGGATTTGACAACATCGCGGATATTATGAGCGTAAGCCAAGTGTATGATTACAAGAACTTTGACTTTACCGCTCCTGATGCGGCGAATACATACACCGGCAATAATCCCGGTAATCGGTATGATGTGGCGAATGCTACCTATGACAGCACCAATGGTTTGACATTGGTAAGCGGTTCCAGATGGCGGTTTATGGAGGAAAACTCTCAATCTGCGTTTAAAGATGGAAGAGCGGTATACTTCCGGATGAAGTTAAATAGCGGTACGGAAGAGATGTCAGCCTACTTTAAATCTGTGGTGGATGAAACCGAAAAGAAGGAGCAGGCCTACCGCGTAAGCGTTAAGGCAACCGGCGTTTCTTCGGACAACACAGCACAAGTGTTGGAGAATTTTGCACCCGGTACCGATTGGGCAGAGTATTTTATCACCGAGAATGATTCCGTGATGGAGTTGTACGCAAGACAGGATGGTCAAAACGGCGGAAAGTGGATGAAAATTCTCAAGACTTCAACCACATCTTCCATCAGTACCCATTCTGCAATCTACTTTACCAATGCAGGTTCCTTTAGCAAGGCAAGCATTATCACAACAAAAGAGAACGACGTAAGTGGTGGCCCCGGCGAAGGTGGAGACCAACCCGGTGGAGACACTCCCGGCGGTGGTGATACTCCTGTTGTACCGCCCTCAACCCAGAGTTATGAATCTATTTCCAAGGTGGTAAACAGAACGTTGGTTCCCGATATTCAGTTTGATATGAGAGCCGATAATTTTACAAGCGGCGGTGCTGCTTATATGTTAACATCTCAGCTTACCTATGACCAGAATGATGGTATGGGACTGAATGGCGGATATTGGAGATATACTCCGGTTAACTACTATATGCCCGTAACAGTAGGAGATAAGGTTGCTTACTTCCGTGCAAAGATGAAGGATGCTTCCTCTCAGTTGTTGGCAATCTGGCAGGGCCCTGAGGGTGGATCCAAGAGAACCTTGGCAAACATCAGAAGCAATGCTATTTCCATAGGCGAAGGACAGACGCATTATAAGAATGAGTCTTTCCGGGCAGGTATGGATTGGACCGATTACCTGATTGTAGCCGACACCCTTGAATCTTGGACTATGTACGCAAACAATGCTTCCACCGGTTATAAGTGGATTGCAATTTTGCAGGGTGGCTACGGTAACAATGGTGGTTCCTCTTCCGGTTTGTACTTCAGCGGACAGGGTTATATCAAGGAAGCGGCAGTATACAAGACAGGAACACCTTCCGGCGTTGGTGTTTCCGGCACACAGGAAGAGTTCTTCGGAGATGATATTTTAGAGGTTGGTAAGAAACTGACCTTTGACGAAAACTTTGACGGTGCGGCAGAGAATGCCGGTGCCAAGAACGTTGCAACCGGTACCGACCTTGCTCCTTATACCATTGGAGCCAATGGTCTGGAACTGAAGAATACAGGTGCCAACGAGTATTTTGCTTGGAACTACGGCACTACCAACAAGTGGAACCCCTTGAATACAAGAACTCCCATTGCCTTCCGTGCCAAGATGAGCACAGGTGGTGAACTGGGCGTCAAGGTTGGCGGCGGAACTTATGCAAACATTCGCATTACACCTACCGGTACCAGGGTAGACGGTGTACTGGGATTGAATACATCCTACAATATCGGCACCGAATGGATGAACTATCTGTTGGTAACCGATGGTATGTTGTTAAAACTTTATGCCCGTGGTGATAACGAAACCAAATGGACCCAGATTTCCATGCAGGAACGTATGGCGTTGGGCGGCGACTATGGTATCTTGCTCAGCAATACCACAAGTGCAACCACCTACGTTTCTGAACTCCAGCAGGCGAAGTTCTCAAGACCGACCCTGACAGATAAAGCGGCTATTGCCGGAATGTATGGTAAAATCTATCTGGACGAAGCAAATCCCTCCGGAACCTATGACCTGACTCAGGTTGACCCCAGAGGAACCTGGTATGTTCGAGTTAAGGCAACCGTAACCGGTGCCGAGGGTGTTTCCGGAACCATCCGGAACAATGGTAAAGAGCTGAGCTGGAAACTGACCCAGTCCGAAATCTCTGCCGGTCCCGAGGCGTCCATGACTGCAAAAGCATACACCTCTGATGCGAATATTCAGCACGAGATTCTCTTCGTTTACAACTATAACAGAACAGTTAGTGTATATCTTTACAATGGTTTTGACGGTAGTTGGATCAAGACTCACACCGACGTAGCAACCGGAACCTTGGCAGGAGTAGACGATATGTCCTTTGCTGAAAGCTCGGGTAATGTGGATCAGGTTCAGATTTACAGCGGTGACCTTTTCGCAATGGCAAATGCAACCTTAGGTAACGAAACCATCAGCCTCTCCGGTGAATACCTCTCCGGCACAATTGATTCTCTGGTAAAGAGAAGAGGTGTGATGATTACCGCAACCTATGACAAAGAATATGGCTACACCACCTTTGCAGATGTTAAGGAAATGGAAGTTGACAGCGGTATGGCACTTTCCATTGCAGAAACCATCTCTGCAACCGGCATCCATGAGAACACCAATGATCTTGGCGTGATGGCGTGGGATACATTGACAGGTGGTATTGCACTGGCAAAGGCTATTGGCGTGATGGCAGACAACACCGCCATTACCAAGCCTGAAACCAATCAGGCAGTTGGACTTACTACCGGTGAAAGATTCAACGGTGTTCGGATTACCGGTTATGTTGGCGGCGCAGGTGTTCCTGTGGTTGCGACTTTGACCGATGAGAATGGCGTTCTTCGTGGTGTTATCCAGACCGAGTCCAATGCAGATGGTATGGTAGACACCGAGGTTGCTGTGGATCCTGCACTTCCCAATGGTGCTTACACCTTGATGGTTCAGTATGGTGGTGCAAATGCAATCACTCGTCAGGTGAACCTCTATGGCGAAAATATTCCCTATAATAATATAACAACGGTTTCTGATATGGAAAACTTCCTGGCACAGTATGGTAGTGCCGAGGTAAAGACCTTGAATCGTGAAGAAGGATACGCGGCAGATGTATTGGCACGCTTTAACGAAATCAAGGGAAGCACATCCACCTTCTCGAACCTCTATGCGTTCCGTGATGTGATGGATCAGGCAACCGAGGCAGAAAATCGTGAACGGAACCTTTGCAACAGCGTGAATAATGCGGCGAAGGAAGAAAGATGGAACGATATCCAGAAACTTCTGTTCGAAACTTATGCAGATGATTTAGGTTTGACACAAGCAGATATCTCAGGAGTTAAGAGCCTGAAAGATCTGTTCTTGAGAATGACCGGCGGTTACAGAAGTGCTGATGAAATTGTAGCCGGATTCCGTAACGCCGTTGCGGCACAGAAGCAGGCAGAGTCCACCGGAGGAGTTGGTTCTGTTGGCGGTGGCGCAGCCGGTGGCGGCGGTGGTGGTGCCGCAGGTGGCGGCGGTGGAGTCGTTGGCCCCAACACCGCAGCAGGCAATGCCTTCAGTAATGTAGAAGTAGATGCAGATATGGTTGGCGGTAAAGAATCTGCACCCACCGTAGAAGGCTCTACGGAATTTGTGGATCTGGGAACCGTTCCTTGGGCGAAGGAAAGTATCGTAAAACTGCAGAGCATGAGAATTGTCAGCGGTGACGGTGACGGAACCTTCAGTCCCAACAGAGCAGTAACCCGTGAAGAATTCCTGAAGATGGC
>JAZRCD010000245.1:0-1674 GCA_045635425.1 Ructibacterium sp.
TCGGGGAAAAGTCGATTGAGTTCTGCCTCAATCTTCTGAGTTCCCGTACCGAAAAACTTTACGAACTTGGAGCCACAGGTGGGACAAACGGTCACGTTATCCCGGGTATAGCCACAGTAGTGACAAGCCAGTTTATCGGTATTGCGATGGTAGGTCATTGCAATACTGCAATGGGGACATTCCATCACTTGTCCACATTCCCGACAAGACACAAAGGTATTGAATCCACGTCGGTTTAAAAACAGAATGGTCTTTTCTCCCCGTTCCAGATTCCGACGGATTTCGTCTTGAAGTCGAATACTGATAGGGGACATATTATGGTAATCGAAAATCTCACTCCGCATATCCACAATCCGGGTTGCGGGCAGGTCGTTTTCGTTATATCTCTTTTCCATACGGAAGAGTTTGTAACTTCCGTTCTCTGCTCGATGGAAGGACTCCACCGAGGGAGTTGCCGACGCATAAAGCACCGTTGCTCCGTGTTTTCTGCCCCGATAGACCGCCACATCACGGGCATGGTATCGGGGTGCAATTTCGGACTTGTAACTGCTTTCGTGTTCCTCATCCAGAATAATAATTCCAATATGTTCAAAGGGCGCAAAGATAGCACTTCTGGCACCAACCACCACGTTAACCTCACCCCGACGCATTTTCTGCCATTGGTCGAACCGCTCCCCTTGAGAGAGTCCACTGTGCATCACAGCCACATCGGTGCCGAACCGACTGACAAACCGCTCTACCATCTGTGGGGTGAGGGAGATTTCGGGAACCAGCATAATCGCTTGTTTTCCCTGATCAATGCAGGTCTGGATTGCCTGCAAAAACACCTCGGTTTTTCCGCTACCCGTTACCCCGTGAAGAAGGATTTCCTCATGAAGGTTATGGGCAATATTCCGATTCAGGTAATCAATAATAGGCTTTTGTTCCTCGGTGGGGGTGTACGCCTGACTCTTTTGGTACTTTTCAGCATCATAAGCCTCCCGCTCCACCTTTTCACGATAGACCGAGACAATCCCCTTGTCACACAAGGTTTTTAAAGAGGCATAGTTCCCCTCGGAAATCATCACCAAATCAGCGGTGGTCAAATCATCGCAATCACACAAGGTAAGCACCAGATTTGCCTGCGCTGTGGCTCGCTTTGCCATCAACTCATCCGCCAGAGCATAACCTTCTTCGGCACTACAGTTGAGTCGAGCCTTGCGGACATACTTTACCGAGACACTCTCGTCAATGGTCTCACGTATCTCAATCACACCGAGACCTTCCAAAGTTTTTGCCACCGACAAAATACTACGCTTGGAGAGTGCCGCCTCCAACTCCTTCCGCTCCGCAACACCGTCGTGTTCCTTCAAGGAGTCATAAAGTTCCTGTTGCGCCGTGGTTAATCCTGTCTCAGGCTCCTTACGAAGAACCAACCACTCCCGCACATGGGCACCCATATAGGGAGGTTTGACCAGTTTATAACTCTGTTGAAAACTGCAAAGATACTTCTCCTGCATCCAAAAGGCCAGATTCAAAAGTTCCTCTGTACAGACAGGGGTATCGTCCAACGCCTTTACCACCGATTTCAAACGTGGGAATTCGCTGGTTTCCTTAAGAGAAATCACCATGGCCTCGGTGGAGTTGTTATAAACGCCAAAGGGAACCAACACTCGCATGCCGGGCAGAATCTTT
>JAZRCD010000246.1:0-12459 GCA_045635425.1 Ructibacterium sp.
CACGGCGGAGCATTTTGGCAAAGTCAAGAAGGGAGTTTCCCATTACTTTCATCCAGGCAGAACGATACTTGTTTTTACCTCCGGTGAAGATGGTTGCTTCCAATTTGTCCATGGGAATTTCTTCACCGATTTCTTCGTAAAAGAGGTTCAAATGCTTGTGGCAACAACAAGGCATATGATGTCGTTTCCAGTTCAGTCGATAATCATCATCAAACATAATGATGTCGGGGTGCATCAATGCAAGTTTCTTAGTGTAATCGTAGTAAAGTTTTTGATAGTTTTCGTCCAAAGGACAAAAAGCTTCGCCTTCGGTACTTCCGTCAACATCTCGAATCTTTGTGAACTCCATTTGATATTCCGGCGGTTCGCAATGGGCAAGTACGTCTCCGTGTCCGAAACTGCCGTTCCAGACACCCACCTCGTATCCCTCTCCTTGAAAGACGGAGATGAGTTTTGCCAACCATTCCGGATTGGTGTCCAGGGTGTTGTTCTTAACGTAAAAAGGTGAATTGCAACAAAGGAAAATCCGATCCACCTTCGCCTTGCGAAACTCTTCCAGATAAACAGGTAAAGATTCTTCGGTAATGGTGGAAATGACCAATGGAACGGAAAGTTTATACATAAGAAAACACCTCTTATTTCAGAATTTGTCTTTAGTATACTGCGAAAATCAAAAAGCTTCAATGCAATATCTTCTTTTAAAACTGTAAAATCTTCCCGAAGAAAATATTTTTCAATTTTGTCTTTACAGAATCAGTTACAGATTGTATAATGATGGAAGATAAGGAGGGATTTGATGAGGATTCAATATGATGTGGAAAAATTGAATCAAATCATTGCTGATTTTTATCATGTTACGGGGATTTCGATTGCTCTGCTTGATCGGGAATGTCAAGAAATTACCGATTATGCAGAGGTTCGACAACCATATTGTGTTCTGTTGAACAGCGATGGAAGAACCGGTTGCAAAAATGCAGACCGGATGATACTTCGCCAATGTGAAAAAGCGCAGAAACCGGTGATTCACACCTGCTATGCGGGACTTTTGGATGCGGCGCTTCCCATTATGGTAAAAGGGGAAGTGGTAGGGTACATTATTATGGGACAGGTGAGAAAGGCGGAAGACTTTTCTGTTATTGAAAAGCAACTGCCACAAGCGTTGATTCCCCAACTGCGGGAGAGTTACGCTCAATTGCCGCTCTATAGTCTGGAACAGATGGAGAGCGCTACCCGAATTGTAGGCGCCATGATTACCAGAATTATCGAAGAAGAGATGATTCTGATTACCTCGGAGGAGTTGGCAACCTTAGCCGGAGAGTATATTGCAGAACATTTGAACGAGCCTTTGAACATTGAGGGGTTGTGTCGGATTTTTTCCGTTTCTAAGAATCGGCTGTATCAATGCTTTCACCAATATTACAACAATACTGTAAGCGGATATATTACTGAAAAGCGAATGGAAAAAGCCATGGAACTTTTGAGAAAAAACAAGGATGCCATTGAGGTGATTGCAGAGAAGGTGGGATATGGGGACTCCTCGTATTTTTATAAGGTATTCAAAAAAGAAATCGGGAAGACCCCGAGGATATACAGAAAAGAATCCGTGTAAGCGGATTCTTTCTATTTATTCGATGATGTTTCCGGGAAAAGAGATATCAAAGAGTTTGTTGCACAGATGAAAAGCGGTGCCGCAAACGGTATTCTCTTCCGTTTCATTAATTTTATCAATGGTTAAGTGTTCCGAAAGGGAGAGGTATGCACGCTTGCGAAGTTCGGCTTCTGCCAAAGTGAGAAGAGAGGGACAATCCTTAAAGTCACCTTCGTTAATGACAATCACCGAGGGGTTAAAGAGGTTCACCAGATTGGCAAGACCGATACCTAAATAGGTGGCACATTCCTGCATGGAAAAGACAGCGGCATTATGACCTTCCTGATACAGTTTTTCCATATCCGAAAGGGAGGTCAAAGGCTCCTCGCCTGTGGATTCATATAAAGAAAGGAGACGCTTGGGAGAACACATAGCCTCCAAACATCCTCGGTTTCCGCAAAAACATGGGAGTCCGTCCCGTTCAACTGTGGTATGACCGATTTCGCCCAAGGTGGATGATTGAATCACACCTCCGGCATACTGAACCGCACCGATACCGTTTTCCATGTCCAGAAAGAGCATATTGTCGTCAGGTTGGGGAGCTTTTTTGGAGAAATACCAGACCGCACGAAGGAGTGAAACATTATCTAAGAAAACAGGTATGCCCGTTTGTTCCTCCAGCATATCTTTAATATCAAAGGATTTCCATTTCAAACGGGAAGACATTACAAATCGGCTTCCGGAAAGGACAAGACCGGAAATGGCAACACCAATACCAAGGATACTGCCGTCAGGGCAGGATTTCACCATGGAAACGGTGGCGCTGCAAAGTTCCTCAAGGCTCTGTTCGGGAGAATGCTTTTTGATGGTCAGGGAAACTTTTTCTTTGGGGTTTCCCTCTAAATCGGTACGGACAATCCATGCATTTTTCTCATCTAAATAAATACAAATCAAGTCATAGGCAGAGGCGGAAAAACGAAGCAGGGTGCTTTTGCGCCCTACACGATTTACCTGTTCCAAACCATTTTCCTGCAAAATTCCGATCTCCAAAAGGTAGGAGACGATGTTAGTGATGGAAGGAAGAGAAAGCCCCGTTTCTGCCGCAATGACAGGGCGTGAAGCGTCGGGGTTCTTTCGGACAAACTGCAGAACCTTCAAACGGTTCATTTTTTGCATTAATTGTACGTTGGCAACCTGTTTGTTCATAGCAATCTTCTTTCGTTTTCATAATTTCTTACCCATTATATCAACCAACCCAAAAAATGTCAATGAGCCACGAAAAATCTATTGACATTCCAAATGAAAAATGCTATGATTTATTTAAGCGTTGAATAAATATCTTTGGAGGTGAGACAAAGTGAAGGATATTCTCTTATTGGGAAAGAAAATTTTGTCTGACCAATCTCCCGTTTTGTTGGATTACCAACCGGCCGAGGACTGGCAGGATTTTTGGCTTCCAAAGAGCGGAAAGTGGTATTACAAAGACGGATATATCATCGGTGAGGAGCCGGGGAATTTTGGCGGTATTCTTTTAAGCCGCGAAAGTTTTTCAGAAGATGTGATGTTTAGTTTTACCATCGGCACGGTACTGCCTGCCACCCGTGATGTAAACGCAGTGTTCTGTGGCAGATGGAATGAGGAAACCGACTATATCGGCGCATCCTATGTCTGTGGTCTCAATGGTTGGTACGAGCATAAAAGCGGTATCGAAAAGATTGTGGACAGCAGTAAAGACGGTGGTGACCTGAGAGGGGTTTGCTCTACAACTGCGGCATATCAATATGTTCCGGGAACCGAGGTTCGGATGACAGCAGGTTCCATTCAGGGGCACACCTTTATGGTGGTGGATGATGTGTTAATCACCGAACTTATTGACCCTGATCCGCTCCTTGACGGTCAGGTGGGATTTTCGGCTTATTGTACCAAACTGAAAATCAAAGATATTCAAATTCGAAAAATAATTTGGGAAGACTTCCCGCAACAATATGATCCAGAATTTTAAGGAGGAAAAAGAAAATGGGAAAATCAACAGACTTCCGGTATAACACCGGTGCCACCAGAGTTCCTTGGGCTGCGGTTGGCGAAAACTACAATGTACAGGATTTGATGGAAATCATTCGTTTCCTGATGCAGGGTGAAGGCAAAGAGTACGATGATGCAATCACCGCTGTTTGGGAGCAGGTAAAGAAGCTGGACGAGGTAGCAACCCCTCCCGGAAAGTTGTCCTTGGGCAGCAAGGTGGAAGAGGCAGAGGCTGCTTGTAACGAGTACCTTGGCACCACCACTTCTACTTTCGTAACCAATGCAACCGCAGGTTTTGAGATTGCATACAAGTATGCAAACTTAAAGGCGGGCGATGAGGTTATCGTTCCTGCAATTACTTTCGTAGCTACTATGGCATATCCTTTGTCCATTGGTTGTAAACTGGTATTTGCTGACGTAGATCCCAAGACCATCAATATGGATCCTGCTGACGTTGCAAGAAAGATTACCGACAAGACCAAGATGATCGTTCCCGTACATATTGGTGGTTATCCTGTAGACATGGATCCCATCATGGAACTGGCAAGAAAGAACAACATTCTGGTACTTGAAGATGCGGCTCACGCATTCGGTGCAATGTACAAGGGCAGAAAGATCGGTACCATCGGTGACTTTGCATCTTTCTCCATGCACGAAGTTAAGAACATCACCTCTTTCGGTGAGGGCGGTATTCTGACCACCACCGTTCCCGGTTTTGAGAATGATATGAAGAGAGCAAGATTCTTAGGTTTGGACTTCACCTGCCCCATTAAGGATTGGCTCTACAACATCACCCCTATCCCCGGTAAGGAGAAGCCTTTCGTTCCCGGTAACGCTTCCACCACCGAGATTCAGGGTCTTGGTTTGACTCTGCAGGTTGCAAGAAACGAAGAAATCATCAAGATTCGTAGAGATGCAGCAGCATACCTGACCGAGCGTTTTGCAGAGAATGATGCAATCATTCCTCAGCACATCGGTGATGAGAACATTAAGCCCACCTTCCATCTGTATCTGCTCCAGATCGATCCCGCTAAGGCCGGCGGTGACATTCAGGTTCTGAAGAAGAAGCTGGAAGAAAAGGGTGTTACCCAGATTGCACACTTCGGACCTCTCTATCGGTTCAAGATTGTTCAGGATATGGGTTACGATTCTGATGAGATTGCAAAGACCTGTCCCAATTGTGAGGAAGTATTCTACAAGAGATTCACTCACCTGCCTCTCTATGGTTTGAGTCAGGAACAGCTGGAATACATGGCTGATGCAGTTTTGGAATCCGTTGCAGAAATGCAGGCAGGCAAATAAGAAGACACTTGCGAGGCATAGCGAATGCTATGCCTCGTTATCAAAAGCATAAAAGGAGAGAATTATTATGGCATATTCCATGAGAAATATGACGGTTAAGGAAATCAAAGAAATCTTAGCAACCAAGACCAAGACCGTGATTATCCCTACCGGTGTTGTAGAGCAGCATGGTTATCATCTGCCCTTAATCACTGATATTCTGAACGTAGAAAAGCCTATTGAATTTGCAGGTGACAAACTGAATGCAGTAATTGCACCTACTGTAAACTACTGTTTCTCCGGTGGTACCCTTACCGGTACCATCAACGTAAGCCCCAACACCTTTGGACTTTATATTTCCGAAATCTGTGCTGAGTTTGCAAGAATCGGTTTTGAAAATATCATTGTTCTGTTGGGTCACGCAGGCACCGACAACAAGGCGGCGCTCAGCAACAGTCTGCAGATGCTCCTCCGTCGGAACCCCGAACTGAACGACAAGATTACCCTGTCTATGGTTCAGGTATGGGATCTTTCCCAGACTTGGTTGGATGGCTTTGCTATGGAGCCGGAGCACGACTTCCACGCAGGTATGGCAGAAACTGCTTTGATGAAGTATGTTGCACCTGAGGTTGTTCGTGACGAAATCGTTATGGACGATGAGTACACCGCCAGAATGATGCGGAGCGATCAGGACTGGTTCGAAAAGAGAACCAAACCCTTCGATAGCCCCTACTTGGTTGAAATGGTTGGCCAGAGAGACGAAATCGAAGTTGGTGTTATGGGCTTCCCTGAACTGGCAACTGTTGAAATGGGTAAAAAGATTACTGATGAGATCGTTGAAAACCTGGTTGCATATGTTGACCAGTTGGAAGAATTCAGAAAGAATAAATAATTGGAGGATGACCTATGAAAATTAAATGGGGTGTCATTGGTTGCGGTGGTATCGCGGACAGAAGAACTCTGCCCGGTATGATGCTGGCAGACAATGCAGAACTGATTGCGGTAATGGACTCCAATAAGGAAGCCGCAGACCGTTGTAAAGAGAAATATGGTGCAAAGTATGCTTTCGATAACATCGAAGAACTGCTTGCCATCGACGAGATCCAGGCAGTATACATTGCATCTCCCGTATTTGCACATAAAGATCAGGCATTTGCCGCTGCAAAGGCAAAGAAGGATATCCTGATTGAAAAGCCTGTTGGCATTACCGCCAAAGAGGCAGAAGAAATTGCTGCATACTGCGACGAGCAGGGTGTTAAACTGGGCGTTGGCTTTATGATGCGGTTCCATGCATATCATCAGAAGATGAAAGAAATCGTTCAGTCCGGCCAGATTGGTGAGATTGTATCTGCAAGAGCACAGCTCACCTGCTGGTATCCTGAAATGGAGAACTGCTGGAGACAGGATATCAAACTTTCCGGCGGTGGCGCAATGATGGATATGGGTGTTCATTGTGTGGACCTGATTCGTTATATCACCGGTTTGGAAGCAAAGGCAGCAGCAGGTTTCTGCGGCAACCAGATTTTCAACTATAGTGTAGAGGATGCCGGCGGTGTCCTGATGCAGTTGGAAAATGGTGCAGTTGCCTACGTGGATGCAAACTTCAACATTCCTGATGCGGCTGCAAAGTGTAAGATCGAGTTCTATGGTACCAAGGGTAGTATCTTTGCACAAGGAACCATCGGTCAGGTAGAGGGCGGCGAAATCGAAGTCCTCTGCGCAGACGATTCTGCAGGCTATGATGCAAGTCAGGACAGAGGCGAGATTCAGTCTCTGGATGTTCAGGTTGAATTTGGTAACATGTACACCAAGGAAATCGAAGCATTCGGCAGAGCGGTAGCAGGCGAGGGAGAAGTTCCCATCACTGCCGCAGATGCTATTGCATCTCAAAAGGTAATTGAGGCGGCTTATGCCAGCAGCAAGAACCTGAAATATGAAGTTCTGTAAGAAAACAAATAAAAGTCCTGAGGTTTTTGCTCAGGACTTTTTTGTTTTCTTACCTACAGTCGTGCTTGAAAAATGTGTGAGAAAATGAAAAAGGGTCTGTTCTCGTTGGAACAGACCCTTTCTTAGTCGTTATTTACCGGTTTCAATAAAATCGGTGGTGATTGGTGTGCCGGCGCAACGAGCCGCTTCAATCTCCAAAATGGTTCGTACCGCATGAGCGCCCTGCTCATCCAAGGCGTTGTAACGAGAAAGAACACCCAAAGTGTTTTCGTTAATCAATGCGGAATCCTGATAATTAACCATAGAAATATCCAATGCCTGACAAATTTTTACAACTGTATCGTAGGCAGTGCCGCCAACTCCGTTTTTCAGTGCACTGGCAATGGTGGTATAAGGTATGTCAAGATGTGCGGTGAACTTCCGCACACTCTTGTATTGTCGTTTAATCTCCTGCTTAATCAAAGCCGTCAATTGGTCCATGATGATTCTCCTTTGTAAGTGTCAAGATGCTATATCGTGCCTATATTATATAAGGGATTCCTGAAAAAGTCAAGTATAATTATACAAAAAGAGACATTTTATCTTTTTTTCTATTAATCTCAGTAAGCGTAAAAGTGATTAGAAAGGAAAGGTTTGATAAATGTCTTTGCCGTTGTCATAACTGAACATCCAGGCAATGTAATATTCGCTGTTATGGGCGGCGCCTATGGAATTTGCTCCGAAGAAACCGCCATCCTCCGCAAGGAAATAGCCACCTAAATCACTTACAATCTGCAGAAGAAGTTGTTTGATTTCTGCGCCCTCCAATCCGTTCATATACATAAGAATGGTTGTTTGATAAATCGCATCATAAACGAGGGGGTCGTTGAGAATGGAATACTGGGCAAAGAGAATGGTAAGAAGGCTTAACCGTTCTATTGCAGGTTTTATTTCGTTTGCAAAGAATAATTCTGCATCCGCCATTCGCTTGTCGGAGCCATAACGTAAGTTAATAAATGATTTCAGACTTTCGTTGGAATAAGGCGCGCGGAACAGTCCCCATTCGGCAAGATCCATAACAAAATCCTGATAGGGTTGATATGCTTCTTGGGAAGGGATAATTTCCGTGAGGGAATTGATTAATTGGTTAACCCTGACGACAGTATCCGGGGTTGCTGTGTAGTCGACTTTGTTTTGTGTCAAGGTTTGGAAGAAGGCGACGTGCTTGTCATCAGGATGCGGTTCTGTATCTTTGACAGTTAAGGTAACGCCATACCGTCCCCAATTCCATTTGTCAAAAGGAACTTCGGTAATCATGTCATGGGGAAGAAGAATGTTCTTAATGTTGGCGTATTTCTCATTGGTTGCATCCACGACAGAAAGGTTCACTGTGTTAGGAACAGCAAACAAATATGCGTACAGATGCTCGGGCAGAACCATTTGGTTGTCGTTTACCATGCCTGCCAACAGGTTTCCGATGGCACCCGCTCTGGAAAAACCCGTCAGCCAAATTTTGGTGGTATCTTTGTTGTAGTTATGTTTGTTCAGGTATTGTTCAAGATCTTGGTAAATACTCTTGGCAGGGAGGTAGAATCCTTGGTGGAATTCTTTGGAGCCAACATGGAAATTACTGCGCCACTCCGCACCATATGAGGCGCCTCGAATGGCAACGGCAACCAACACACTTCCATCATATAAGACTTTGCTTGCGAAGGAGTATGCAGTAGAGTCTTCGGCGTTGTATAAAGATTTTTCGTAGTTGTGTTGTTCAAAATTCTCCAGATGCAACCGATCATAAAAGGTGCGAAGATGTTCGGTTCGTGCCTCCACGGCTTGTGCATCTGTGTTGTCGGTTTTTGTAAAACTTGCTCCGGGAGGCCAGGAGGAGACGTTTAATGCAAGGGACGCACGCAGTAAGTCGTGGTTATATCCATAGCCATTATCATTCTGACTTGTTGAAACAAAATATTGGTCGGAATACGAGAAGTCAAAGGTAACATCGCCTAAGGATGTTTTTGTTCCGTCTTTTTCGTAAGTTAAAACGCTGCTATAGGTGGCGGGGATGGTTCTGGTACGATGGTCGCTGATACGTCCCGAGAAGATATTAACAATCTTGTTTGTATCATCCCACTCCACGGCGGTGCGTAAACTTTCAGAAATGAATCGAACGGGAACCAGCGTGCGACCGTTTAAAATTCGTGCAGGAACATCTGTATAGTAGGTTCTTCCGTTTACTACCGCATCGGTTCTGTCGATTACCAAAGAAATGGTATCTCCGTTGCCCACGGCAGTAACAGTGGAGGTTGTTTCGTCCCAGGAAACGTCCATGTTCATTGCCTCAAAAATGGCACGGACAGGCACCAATGTTCTGCCACTTTCAATGATGGGCGCCACGTCAAATGTGATTTTTTCCTGATCCAGATAAACAGAGATTTCCTCCGAATTATGGACAGATTGAACCTGTGTGTCAGCAAAAACTGAGATGGGCGTGATGCCGCACAAGTTTGCCAACATCGTTATTATTAAGAATAAGCCAATGACTTTCGATTTCATGGTTTTTGATCCTTTCTTTCCTGAATAAAACATATTATAGCATAAACATGTATTCTTGTAAACACAGAAAGAAGACCATAAATCACGGAAGACTTGATTTTTGAAATCGAATATTGTATAATAAGGTCATATTTTGATAGCGAGGAGAAAAGCATGAAACGATATCATTTTGCAGTACTGTTGTTGAGCCTGTGTATGATGCTTTGCGGATGTGCGGAAAAGAAGGGAGAAACCGCTTCGATTCCTGCAGAAACAGACCGGAACACGAGCATAAAAGATGAAGGAGCAACCCCTAAACCGGAAGAAAAGAAAGTTCAGGAGAAGGAGGCAAAGAAGGAACAAAAAGAAGATACAACCGCTATGAAGCAGGAGGATATTCCGAAAGAGGTGTCACCTCGAGAAGCACTCAGACAATTCGCTAAGTCAAGTGATAGTATTTGTGATGAAAAGAACAATATTGTCTATACAAATGTAAGATATAAAATTACCGACATGCAGTATGACGAGATTCCGGAATTGATTGCAATAGGAATCAGCGAAGAGAGTGATTCACTTCAGTATGTCGAGGTATACGCCGTGATCAATGGCGTGATTGAGACCATTTTCGAGAATCATTGTGGTGCCATGAACGGCGGATTTTGTTATCCTGTGGTATATCGTGGCCAACCTTATTTGCTTGCCGAGAGTATCTCTTCTTCCAATGGATTTCAGCAATATTTATACCAGTATGCAGGAAAGGGCAAAAAATGCGAGATTATCCATTCGTCCTGCACGGAATTCTGGAACAGCAAAGGAGAAACACATGCTGAGGCAAAGTACATTATCAATAACGCCTATGTTTCTCAGGAAGAATATGACGCTTACAGACAGGAAGTAGAAAACGGACATATGAACGCAAAAGACTTTGTCGAAAGAGAAAATTTGTAGTAAAAAAAGACTGCTCTATGGCAGTCTTTTTTATTTACGAAACATCCATCTTTGGTGTCGATGAAGGTTGACGTTACGACAAAAACGTGGTATGATTATTCATACTAATCATACAAAAGAGGTGTTTTTCATGAAGGTGCATGATGGTAAATATGCATGGATGATAAAAATTGGTGAAAAGGGACAGTTTGTGATTCCTAAAGAAGCAAGAGAATTATTTGATTTTCAACCGGGAGATGAAATTTTAGTTCTGGGAGATCCGGAAAAAGGACTTGTTGTTCTTCCCAAGGAGAGACAGCAAGAGTTTGTGATGCGAATGATTCGGGATGTTGAGAGATAAGGGGGAGAAAACGCCATGAAGAAGATATTTTTCTTTTCCATTCCGGCACATGGACATACCAATCCCATGGTCTCTGTTGCTGAGGAATTGGTCAAAAGGGGAAATGTGGTTCGTTTTTATTCTTTTGATCAATTTAAAGAGAAGATTGAGAAGACCGGTGCGGAGTTTATCTCCTGCGATTCCTTTTCTCAGCGGTTAAAGAAGGAAGAAGAGCAGCGGTTAAAAGAGGTGTCCACCACCGAAATGACGATGCAGGATATTCAAGGAACCATAAATATAGACGCCTTCTTGGACAAAGAGTACCAAACTCATCAACCGGATGTTGTTTATGTTGATTCCGTTTGTTTTTGGGGGAAGTTAAGCGCATGGAAACATGGTGTGCCGGTGGTGGTATCTACCAGCACCTTTGCCTTTAACCAACTATCGGTACAATATATGAGTTATTCCTCGCGTGAACTTCGGGATATGATTTTTGGGTTGCCCAAAATATCAAAGGAACTGAAAAAACTGAAGCCATACGGATACCATGTTAAGAGCGCATTATCCTTGGTTCAAAGTGATAACAACACCGACTCGGTTGTCTACACTTCTCGTGAATTCCAACCCTACGGAGAAAGTTTTTCGAAGCACTACGCCTTTGTAGGACCTTCGGTAAGTTCTTCTGTTATTCCAAATAAGAAAAAGGAGCGCCCCTTGATTTATATTGCTTTGGGGACGGTTATTCATGACAGACCTGATTTTTACAAAAGATGTATGGAAGCATTGTGTGATCTGGATGCAGAAGTGATTCTTGCTTGCGGAACATCCACAGATATTGCATCGTTGGGGACCATACCGAAAAATGTTCAGGTTTTCCCCTACGTGGACCAAATCGAGGTGCTTTCTAAAGCGGATGTGTTTTTAAGTCATTGCGGGATGAACAGTGTTTCCGAAAGTCTTTATATGGCAACACCGCTTATTCTTTATCCGCAGACGTCGGAACAAAAAGCAGTTGCTCGAAGGGTTGTGGAAAAGAACGCAGGCAAATTACTTCAGGATGATTCTGTCCAAGGCATTCGTTCTGCAGTTTTAGAACTTTTAAATAATCCCATCTACCAAGAATCTGCCAAGGCGTGCTGTGATGATTTGCGTTCCTGTTCCGGTTCGGCAGGAGCGGCGGAATTTATCGAGAATGCGCCCCATGTTTCTGATGGTATTGACATGATCCAAGCATGTAATAAAGCGTCTATAGGTTTTCAGGTGGTATATTATCTCTTTGTGATTGCTCTGATTATTTTGCTCCGTGTTCTGTTTTCATGGAATTATGCATGGGTTATTGGAGTTATAGCAGGATTGGGTTGGTATCCCATTGGAAAAATGATTCAAAACAGAAGATACCAGGCTTTAACAAAAAAGTAAAAGTATCATCCTTGTTTGGGTGTTGATTTTTCTGTAAAAAAATATATAATGTGGTATAAGGACAAGAAGATATTCCATGGTTGTATGGAGGGGAGATGGCTAGGATGTCTCAAATGACAGAACGATTGAAAAACATGACCGTGCGTGAAAAGATTGGTCAGTTAACACAATATAACGCCAATTTGTTTATTGATACCGATGCCCTCATTACGGGAGCGCATGAGGCGATGGGGTTATCGAAAGAGGATTTGAGTAAGGTTGGGTGTGTACTCAATTTTAAGAGTTCTGTAGAAATGCGCAGAATTCAAAAGGAGCATCTTGAAAAAGACAGGAATAAAATCCCCATGCTTTTTATGATGGATGTAATACACGGTTTCCGTACCATCTACCCGATTCCGCTTGCTTTGGGGTGTTCTTTTAACCC
>JAZRCD010000247.1:0-6272 GCA_045635425.1 Ructibacterium sp.
CCAGCATGTTCTCTATAAATATCCCATATCCCCTCGTGGGATCATTCACAAAAACGTGGGTAACTGCACCAACAATTTTGCCGTTTTGAAGTATCGGTGAACCAGACATCCCTTGAACAATTCCTCCTGTTTTTTCAAGCAATCTCTCATCTGTTATCTTAACCACCATTCCTCTTGGATTATTACTATCTTGGTTAATTTTCTGGATTTTAATCGAAAACTTCTCTATCTTTCCTTCTTCAATATTCGATAGGATTTCTGCTTTTCCTATTTTCACCTCATTGCGCCTTGCAACGGGAATGGGGTTCATGATACGCTCAAAACTCGTGTCACTTTGTGCAGTCCCTTTGATGCCGACGTCTGTATTATTTGTCACAATTCCAAGCACGTCGTCCTGATTAGTAAAAACTCCCACCAATTCTCCCGGTTGTCCTTTTCCTCCCTTTTGTATTGAAACAATACGAGCATCCACTATTTCTCCATCAAAAAGGTCTGATGTCTCGTCTGTTTTTTCAGTAATTCCGTGACCTAATCCGCCAAAACTACCGTCATTGGGATCATAATAGGTTATGGTGCCGATTCCGGAAACGGCATCTTTTACTCGAACACCTAAACGGAATTTATCATCTGCAACCGATTTTGCAGGCTGAATCGAAACACTTTTTTCTTTTCCATCTCGCAAGATTACAATTTCAACCTTGTTTTCATCGGCAAAACGAATAAACTCTTCAAAATCTTTCACAGAGTGCATTGGTTTTCCGTTGATGTTTTTTATTACATCACCTGCAAAAATTCCCGCATCTTTTGCCGGTGTAACTATAGATCCGTCATAACATTCAATATCGACAATATCCGTTACGGTTATTCCTTTCATATTCAATGTTATACCTACGGTCTGTCCAATGGGAATCAGCATTTCTTCCGCAAATGCCATAAACGGAGACAACACAGCAAGCGTGCTCAATAATCCGCAGATTACACATTTCCATCTTGTTAATCTAATCATAATTACCTCACGGAGAAGAATAGTTTCTTCTCCTGATTAGTATGTGATATATTCTATTTTAAACACCAAGCAGAATTTAATCATCCGGGAATATCCATACAGTCATCCCTTTATATGCTATGTATGTCAAAAACATCGGCCGACCCGAAATCGGGTCGGCAAAAAAACGAATTAGTCGTTTTTCTTATCCTGATTTTTGATATTATTCTTGTTTTCGTTATTATTCTTGTTGTTCTTGTTTTCGTTCTGATTTTTGTTGTTATTCATTGTTTTCCCTCCTGTTTTTTATATGCAATTATTTTTCTTTTCCTTGGTACAACCTTATTTTGTTCTTTTTTTAAAAAATTATGCAAAAAATATCTACATTTTTCTAACCATGCATAATATAAAATTGGAGGTGTTTTTATGCAACCGGAAAATCAAGCGGCAAAAAGCGACGGAATCGTTGTTCCTCCCGGGTGTGATAATCCCATGTTACACCACTGCGGAGAATCAGTTTCAACATATACACCAAGTTCTTATACACCATTTCAAGCATCGCAACTACCTATTCCAATCCAACATCCCATGCACGGAAAATCCACATCTTTGTCAATTTCTAAAGATGATGGTCCTATGCCGCAAACAACCATGAGTCAGTATCTGAGTCGTTTTTTAGGCGCCCATCTTTGCTTAGATCTATGGTTAAGTTCTCAGATAAAAATAAAGAAATGTGGTATTCTTACAGAAATCGGAAAGAATTTTATTGTTCTCACTGATAAAAACTGTAAAAATTTTTCCGTGATAGATTTAAAACCGGTTCGATACCTCAATATTTATTGCAGATAAAAAAAGCGACCAAACATTGGTCGCTTTTTCTTAAATTTTCACCTCAAATAAACCATGGGTATTGCAGAAATAATAAACCTTTCCGCCTCGCATTTGTGGAATGCGCAAGGCAGCCTCTTGTTCCGGATACAATCGCACTGTCAGAACTCTGTCAAACCTGACATAAGAGACAAAGGAAATAAAATGTTCTTTTGTCATGGGATGATCAAAGGTAATGTAATATTCGTCTTCTATTTTTTCAACAGACAAATGATGGAGTTCATCAGGTTCTTTAATACATAAAGGTGAAACGGTTCTCCCGCAGCAGATAACCTCTGCCGCTCCGGTACCGCTTAAAAAACTTCCGCATTTCTCACAAACATAAAATCTTGTCTTTTTCACATTTCCTACCTCAACCTTTGTCTGTGGCAATTCCCCTTCCAACAATTTCGAAATATCAACACCAAAAAGTCGTGAGAGTGGTGCAATCAGTGATACATCAGGAAACCCATGCCCGGTTTCCCATTTCGATATGGTTTTGGAGCAGACGCCGAGTTTATCCGCAACATCCTTTTGGGTATATCCTTTTTCTCGTCGCAACTCTGCAAACAACGTTCCTGTTTTCTTTAAATCCATATCTTCCACCTCCACAAACATCATAACATATCAGAGGAAAAACTCAATCCACGATTCGTTTACAACAATAGTCATACAGCAAAACAAGTCCGCAACTTAAGAAAACACTACCCACAATATCGGTAAACCAATGAACACCGGAAACCAGTCTGCCAATTACCATAAAGAGCATGAATCCCATCAAGAAAAAGGACACCCACCATTTTGCAGATTCGCCTTTGATTCTTTGCTGTATTTGCATCACTGTGGTTGGAATGATACACATAACCAGCATGGTTGTGGATGACGGATAAGAAACTTCTAAGAATCCATTTATTAAAACAGGTCTGTAATTAATCGGAATCATCTCAAAGAAAAAATATATACCAAATACCGCAAGATAAAAAACACCTAAAACCAAAATACTGCGGTCAACCCTCCAAAGGCTTTTGCGGCCAATCCATTGCACAAGGCCAAGCAATCCAAAAGCAAGAACAAAGCAAATTGGCACAAGACCAAGCCAATCGGTTAGAACATACAGATTCATATGAACTCCTGTCCATTGATGTATCTGTTGATTCAATGTAGCAAATCCCACTTCGGTTTCTTTGGGTCCAATGGCTCTTACTTGAATCCGGCATATCATCATTGTCCATGCGATAAACAAACACAAGAAAGCCAACCCTATCCATAAACTCTTTCTACCTTCTTTTCTCATTTTCCAATACCTTCCTTTTATATATTCGGCGTACGCCTGAACATACTTTATAAAAAGGTTAGGAAAATCTCAAGAAACGCTCTATCACATGAACGACACCATTCGTATCATTTGCTTTTCAAGAGCAAAAATGCTTTGATAATCAAAAAAACAAACATCAAGACCCCGGCATAAGGTTGCATGCTGATAATAAAAAGGAAAAGTAATATCACATGCAATAGGATAGAAATTTTATTTTTCAATCTACTCCAACGAAAGGGCTCGCTGTCCTGCAAAAGCAATCCTGCAACACCTATTAAAACCACGCAATCAATCATGCTCCAATATGCAACTTTCAGATAAACACTTACCTCTGTTAAGGTAAGAAGAGAAACTTCTTGTACGTGGTCATTAACCTTTTGTCCAAACAAGGGTAAAACTAATAACAACAACGTGCTGATATCCAACAGACCAAAGATTATATTTCGTATTCTGCCTTCTCTTTGCTTTACATTTTCCTCTGCCACAACTAATAACTCATCACCGGAAAGAAGTTCATCTATGGTAACTGAAAAGAATCCGGCAATGGATTTTAAAGAATCAATATTGGGATATCCTCTTCCTGACTCCCATTTGGAAATAGCGGTTCGTGATACATAGAGAGCATCTGCCAATTCTTCTTGGGTAATTCCTTTTCGTTTTCTAAGTTCCTGTAACTTTTCATTAAACTCCATAACGTTCTCCTTAAGGCAAGCAATGTCCTGCCGCGCGATAAATCTCATACCACTCACTGCGAGACAAGGTAACATCTGCGCCCTCACAAATCTCAGCAAGATGCTCAGGATTCATGGTTCCGGCAATCAGTTGCATATTGGCAGGATGACGCAAAATCCAAGCCGTAGCAACTCCGGTCTTTGTTATGTTGTGCTTTTCCGCAATTTCTCCGAGTTTTTGATTCAATTCCGGAAAATCTTCATGATCAATAAAACTTCCTTTGAAAAACCCAAACTGAAACGGAGACCACGCCTGAATGGTCATATTTTTCAACCGACTATACTCCAAAAGAAATCCATCATGCATTTCCGACTCAGCATTTTTCATATTTACATTCATTCCGGATGTAACCATTCCCGCTTCGGTTATGGAAAACTGTAACTGGTTGATTATCAAGGGTTGCTTCACCGCGGTTTTTAACAACTCAACTTGCATCAAATGATGATTTGAAACACCAAAATGCTTTACTTTCCCCGATTCTTCCAAATAAGAAAATGCCTCTGCCACTTCCTCCGGCTCCATTAAGGTGTCCGGTCTGTGAAGCAATAATGCATCAACATAATCAACACCAAGCCTTGAGAGGCTTCCTTCAACCGCTTTCACGATATGCTCTTTTGAAAAATCAAATTGCCCATCGTGAATGGCGCATTTGGTCTGTATTTTGATTTTATCCCGAACACCGGGGTTTCTCTTCAAATAATCACCAAATAATTTTTCGCAGTTTCCTTTCCCGTAAATATCCGCATGATCGTAAAAATCTATGCCATTTTCTAAAGCAGTATTCATAATTGCATCAATTCGGTATTCATCAAGATTAGCCATTCTCATACACCCTAATGCCACCGCTGATGCAGAAAATATTTTTCCTATTTCAATATTTTTCAAAACAATCAACTCCTTTGCAAAAATTATATCATATTTCTTATCACAACGTCAACATAACCATGGGATCCTCTATTGCAAATTTCATAAATTTATTGTATACTGATAAAAATGAATTGCAGGTGATAGTATGAAGATCCCAAAAGCCGTATCTGTAATACTTGACCGCCTTGAATCCAATGGATTTGAGGCTTTTGTTGTTGGCGGATGTGTCAGAGACAGCTTGCTTGGAAAGACTCCTGCAGACTGGGATGTATGTACTTCTGCAAAACCGGATGAAATTCAATCTTCTTTCCATGATTTTTCTGTAATTCCTACCGGTCTCAAACACGGGACAATGACCGTAATTTCCGATGGTCTTCCCATAGAAATTACAACATATCGGCAAGACGGAGAATATCTGGACAACCGTCATCCAACTTCTGTCACCTATACAAAACACCTCTTAGAAGACTTAAAACGTAGAGATTTCACTATAAATGCTATGGCATACTCTCCACAAAGCGGTATAATTGATCAATTTCACGGAGAGCAACACCTGCACCAAAGAATTCTCTGTTGTGTCGGGGATGCCAAGCAACGGTTTACCGAAGATGCTCTTCGTATTCTTCGCGGACTGCGCTTTGCCGCAACCTACAAACTAACCTTTGATCCCGAAACCGAGTCCGCAATTCATCAATGCAAAAACGGATTACGCTCTATATCGGCAGAACGAATTTATGCCGAGTTACAAAGACTTTTCGTAGCTCCCGACATGGCGAGAATTCTTTCAAAATTTCCTGACATCTTATCCGTTATTTTCCCTACAGCATCAGATTATTTTGAACCATCAAAACAATGGAATGAATTTTTGAAAAAAACGGAAACACTTCCTCCATCGTTTCCATTACGTTTTTCCGCTTTCTTATATCCACTCCATTCGTCAACGGATGTTAGAGCCTTATCCAAAGAGATTCTCATGAGTTTAAAACCTGAGAAAAAGACTATGGATTCTATCTTAAAACTTATCGAATGCCAGACCGCCTCCCTCCCAAAATCCTTGGCTGATACCAGATGTTTTGTCGGGAAATACGGAGTAGACGTTTTAGAAGACACACTTCTTTTTCA
Organism: Ructibacterium sp.; assembly: GCA_045635425.1. Lineage (GTDB taxonomy): Bacteria > Bacillota > Clostridia > Monoglobales > Monoglobaceae > Ructibacterium. The sequence continues at coordinate 5,889 of JAZRCD010000247.1, forward strand.
TCGTGTCATATTGGGCACCGACACATGCCTCACACAATCTTTTTTGAAAGAAATTCAAACAAAAAATCTTTGTTGCACCATCAAAGATCTGGCTATTTCCGGCACTCATCTGCAAGACAGAGGCCTTAAGGGAATAGAAATTGGTGCAACTTTGCAACGGGCATTGGACGCGGTAATAGACGGTTCTGTTCCTAATACGGAAAATTCTTTGATAAATTTTTTATTTTCCTAAATTTATATTGCATTTTTTCACTTTATTCGATATAATGAATAGGTAAATTTGATTGTATCCCGATTTCTCGGGAAGATAAGGATAAACCATGAAACAGGGAAAATTTATTGTGTTAGAAGGCTTGGACGGTTGCGGTAAAAGCACACAACTAA
>JAZRCD010000248.1:0-13815 GCA_045635425.1 Ructibacterium sp.
ATGTACTATCTAAACGGTATCAATGCAATCGTTAGTGAGTGGTTGAAAAATGGGTGTGATAAATCTATTGAGGAATTATCAAAAATCGTAGTAACTTGTGTGTTTGGTTTGAACCGTGAATGACAAATTCCAATTTGTCGATCAAGCAGAAAAGGTATACATTTTTGTTTTTTTACCTCAATTCTGCTCCGTTTTGTCGTTCTTTCGCAGAAAACAGCGGTAGAGGAAGCTCTACCGCTGTTTTTATTTCTCGATTTTTTCAATTTTAATCAGGTTGGTATTTCCTGATTTACCGGTGGTAACACCGCCGGTAATAATGATGTTAACATCCTTTTCCAACGGGAGTTCCTTCTCCGCAACCTTCTTCGCCGTATAGAAAAGTACGTCGGTGGACGGATATTTTTCACACATGGCAGGAATCACACCCCAAGAAAGGGCAAGTTTTCGCCAGGTTCTCTCGTCGGTGGTCAAACCAATGATGGGCATGGGCGGACGGAATCTGGATACCATCCGCGCGGTCCGTCCCGAAAGGGAACAGGCCACAATGGCTTTGGCATCTAAATCAATCGCCATACCGCAGGTGGAATGGGAAATGGCATCCACCTCGTTTTTGATACGGAACTCCGCATTATGGAATCGCTTGTTATAATGAATATTCTCCTCGGTGGTTTCGGCAATCTTCGCCATGGTTTTCACCGTCTCCACCGGGTATTTTCCTGCCGCCGTCTCGCCGGAAAGCATGACCGCACTGGTACCGTCATAAACCGCATTAGCAACATCGGATATCTCCGCTCTGGTGGGGCGAGGCTTGGTAATCATGGACTCCAACATCTCTGTTGCGGTAATCACCCTTTTGCCCAGCATCCGACATTTGGTAATCAACTTCTTCTGGATGGACGGCAAAAGATCAAAGGGGACTTCCACGCCCATATCGCCACGGGCTACCATAATACCATCGCATTCTTTACAGATTTCGTCAATGTTATCAAATCCGGACTGATTCTCGATTTTCGCAATCAATTCAACGGCTTCTGCATTCAGCGCCTTTAAGAATTCCTGAATATCCAAAAGGTCCTGCTTCCCCGATACAAAGGAACAAGCAATATAGTCCACTCCGTTCCGAACACCGAACTCAATATCACGCTTGTCCTGATCGGACAGATATTCCTGCTTCATTACTTTGCCGGGGAAACTCATACTCTTTCGATTGGAAAGTTCGCCCCCGTTAATAACGGTACAAATGATCTCGGTATCGGTGGTTTCTTCCACACGGAAGGTCAGAAGTCCGTTGTTCAACAAAATACTGTCACCAACCTCCAGCTCCTTGGCAAGATTGGCGTAGGTAACCGAAACGATGGATTCGTTTCCCACAACCTCTCGGGTTGTAAAGGTAAAGGAATTCCCGTCCTTCAGGAAAATTTTATCCTTCTCGAACGTCTTAATCCGATACTCCGGCCCTTTGGTATCAAGCATAATGGCAATGGGAAGATTCAATTCCTCCCGAACCTTTTTGATGGTATCAATTCGTTTCTGATGCTCCTCATGGGTACCATGAGAAAAATTCAGTCTTGCCACATTCATGCCCGCCTTGCAAAGTCCAATCAAAACTTCCTCTGTCTCGCTGGCAGGACCAATGGTGCATACAATCTTTGTCTTTCGCATAAGCGCACCTGCTTTCTGTCTCATATTCCCTTATAGTATATCACAAAACAGTTCTGTTCTGCAACACTTTCTCCTCTTTTTTTATCTTTGTAACTTCTGCAAAAAGAAGCCACCCCCCTCAAGGGAGTGGCTTCTTTTTATAATTCATCTTTATCCAGATAATCAAGACCTACCGAATCCAATTCATTCCGGTATTGTCTGATATTCTTTTTGTTAATACGATGCCATCTCTTTGCCTGACTCTTGATGTTATTTCTCTTATAGAAAATGGCATCCCACCATCTTCTTACTGCATAAGCAGGCATAAGATATGGCTTTTGCTTTAAGACGGGATATTTGATTTTTAACAGAGCAGGAGACATAAAGACAAGTTTCCACGCACTTACCACCTTTGCCACAAAGGGGGAACCGTACTTCCCTTCCACCTTTACCGCATAGGCATAGTCGCTCTTATCCTTATTACCATAGGAACCGCTTTGGAACACCGTGTCCGCAATAATTTTTGTGGCGGTCGTCTGCTCTCCACCAAAGAACCAAGCATTGGTGGTCTGCAGTATATTATGGAAGAATTGATCCAGTCTGAGTTTGTTCAGTTCCTCTATAATATATTCCTGATTCATCTCTTTATGGGCTTCCATATAAATCCACAAGTCAACCAGATGACGTATACCGATACCGCCGTCCCGATAGTGCTTGGAGAAATGCATCAACAGATAGATGAACTCATCCTCAGGAGACATGGCATATCGTGTATCCTGACAGTTAACCATCTTGCTCCACCCATTACCGTAATAAGCATAGAACACTTTATTACCGGAAGGAACAATCCGCTTATGGAGTTCCAGACAGATAAACGGTGGCTTAATCCAGATCAATTCATGGTCGGTCTCTCGCCACTCGCTATAACCCATCTCGGTTAGGATTTCTTTAATCTTATCATACTGCTCTACACGAATCAGCACATCGATATCACCCATGGATCGGAAACTGCTGTTAGGGTACAAATGCTTAATCGAAGCACCTTTTAAGAAGGCATAGTCTATCTTGTGTTCTCCGAAGGCATCGGTAAGCCGAGTGATTTGTTCTTCCTGCATCTCGTCACGCAGAATCCGCTTTAAAGTCAAATCCCGCATCCGTGCTTTTTGTTCAGGAGAAACCTGACAGTGATTCTTACAGATGGCATCATAGATGATGGTAACAATCTGCGCCTTATGGCTTAATTCTATCACTTGATCCCAGTCTACCCCATCGGGGATTTCCGCAGGTTTGCCCAGCAAACTGCTTTGAAGCAGGGAAAGAATTGCTTCTTGATTGGGCTGAATATTGTTTTCTTCTATCTCCTTTTTCTTTGTCAGGAAACTCAGGCAACGCTTCACATTTTTCCACGAAAACAGCGACTGTACCACCAACAGAACACCACTACAAATTACGGTGACCAAAACGGCAGTTCCAATCCATTCAAGGAAATTGCTCGCCTTCGCATCAATCCAACTTACCGAAAGAATCATGCCTACCACCGCAATACCATCCACAATGACACGCATCAAAACGACTTTTTGGGGTTGATTTACAATATTCTTCGACAGATACCACGCCAGATAAATACCGTAGAACAGTTCCGCTGTCATGGTTCCCACCGCAACACCAATCAAGCCGAATCGGAATACCAGAATCATGGATATACCCAGATTCAAAACCGCTTCCAGCAAGGATGCCGTCTGGGTTTGCTTATAATGTCCTGCAGACCGAATCAGCACATACATGGCGTTTCGCAGGGTATAAATAGCATAGGCAACGGTAATCAAAATGGCAAACATGGGCACATCATAATTGGCATCGTTTACATTTTTGGTATAAAGCAATACAAAGGGCACAATCAACTTCCCTGCCACCACAAAGAGCAATACTGTTCCGCAATGCATCAACCATTCGTAGAAATTATAAGTACTGTGCAGTTTCTCCTTTTCCTCGTTGGCAATCATGTTACCAAACATAGCCTGAACCCCTGTGGTTGCTGCATTGATCAAGGTTTTGATACTGCCAAGCACCAAGAAGTACACGGAGTAGATAGACACGTTTGCCAAGGTAGAAAAAATGGTCAACACCGCCACATCGGTGTTCTCGCATATAATATACGAAATATGCTGAATGATACCGCTTGCCTTTTGAGGAACCGCATCCGCATCCGCCTTGACGGTCTCATCAATCCGATAATGCTTCTTTACATAAATCATCATCAGGACAGGGCGCAGAAGATAAATCAAAGATGCCACCAACTTGACAACATGAACACCACCACCCAGCGCCATGATAGCCACACTAAGGATGGTGTTTGCAATCAGGGTTCCGCCATTGATAATCAGCTGTACATAGGAACGCTGGTCTGCATTAAGGAGCAACTGATAAGAGATTCCCAAAAAGTATTGAGAAAAGCTGGAAATGCTCATGCAGATAATCAACAAGATGGTATAGGTTGCGCTAAATTGTTCTGCAACCAATTGGGGATAGACAAACAGAAGAACCAAAATATAGCCAAGCAGAATATAACTGATGAAGCGGAAAAACTTTTGAGAATACAAAAATACCCGGCTGATTTTGTCATAATTCTGTTCTGCCAAAGGCTTATACCACGCCGATGAAATGACGGCGCTGATTCCCATATCACAAATATTGATGAAGGATAAAAACTGGGTGATAGAGGAAATCAATCCATTGACTTCCGACCCGTAAAAGGCCAAATAACAACGGGGAAGAATCAGCCCGCTGATCACCAATAACCCTTGATATAACAGGGCAAAGGTTGAATTAAGTCGCAGTTTCCTCATTCGATCCGACACTGATTTCATCTCCTTCTTCTAACAAATTATGTTTCTCGTTTATTTTTCGTTTTCGCAATGTTTCCGAATAATAAGCGAGGGCAATAAGTATACGGAAAAACGCATTGTTGTTATTTGCTTCAACCAGTCCGTTTACCATACAGATAAATATAGCAATCAACAACACTCTCTGTGTTACGTCGTTCATGTTCAGTTTTTTGATTGCCATATACAGGTACCGCACAAACATGATAAGGCCCACAAAGCCACTGGTAAACAACACCTGCAAAAACATATTATGGGTTTCAAAACCGCTTGTCCAGAACTCATCTCTGGACAAATAGATCAGTTTCTCAGAACGGCCACGGCCAAAAAACCAATGACCATCCAACATATCAATGGCCGTCTCCCAGATGGTGGTTCGTCCCGTCATGGACGGGTCCTTGCCAAGCCAGTTGGTAAACTGAAGCCAGTATTCTGATTCTACGATGTACTCGAACGCAAAGATAATGATGGCGTTAAAAATCAGCAAGGTTATAAACAGCATCCGCTTATTGCTGACTACTCTATTCGACACAAACAACACGATGGCCAAAAGGGTGCAAACAACACCGGTACCGCTGGCGCCCAAGAAGATACTGGCGGCACCAAATATCAAGACAAAAACCTCGAAGAAATTCAAACTGTTTCGTCTTTGCAGAGCATTGATGATAATAAATGCCGCCGCAGGAATCATAAACATGGAAAACTGATTCTTACCACCAAGGAAGTACAGACCTTCCGCATCCAACACCCTTGCTAAAACGCTGGCCGCATTAATCAAAATAACGGTAATAGAAATAACTGCCAGCGCCTGAATGATTTCATCTCGATAAAACTGCATGGATACACTAAGCAGGATGAAAACCATGGATACTACAGTAAAACCAAAACTGAAGCCGGAATAATAGGTCGCCACCGCCAACATGGTAAGCTCGTATCCTGCCACCGCTAACACGAATTTATCAATTTTTGCATATTTTGCTTTAACAAGCACCACAATCAAAAGCGCATACATGCTTCCTGCCTGCCAAACCGAATACAATCCTCCTACCAGAGAACGTACACCCGCTATACTCAAAAAAGGCAGAATCAGAAAAATATACAACATCGTGATGCCCGTTTTTGTTCTTTTTATTTGTAGTTCTTCGTATTTCATAGTCTCATCCTACTTCTTCACATTTTTGACGCAATCTCTTAAAAAATACAAACACTTGCCGAGAAGAAAATCTACTGCGCTAACCTCCAGCCGCCCTCTTGCCTCTTTATCAGACAAACCTTTTTCCTTTGCTACATTGGCATAAGAACCAATCTTCAAATACCGATAAGGAAACGGATCTATCTTTGCCTGCAACTTCATACAATAGGTAAACCCTTGAAAATTCTTCAGGTAAACCGCCGTATCGGTCCCTTGTGTCAAGCCGTCTTCTAAATATTCACACCGATAAATGATCTTGTTAAACCAGCGGATTTTATATCCATCTCTTGCAATGGCATCCCAAACCGCACATTCCCGCAAGAAATTCTCTCCCTCAAATTCCGGGAAGGGATACTTACGAAGAATTTCGGTTTTGTACACCTCTACCTTGTCACCATCCAGATGATTCTTCTTCCGCTCCAGATTGGTGCAATCCAGATACTCGGTGGTCAGGTAGTGCCCGATGGGTTCGTCCTTTTCCTTCCAACCACGAAGTCCCGACACACCGGCAAAGCCCTCTTTGCCGTCAATGGTTCCAATCCATTGATGAATCAGTTCTACCGCATTGGGTTCTAAAACATCGTCGCTGTCCAAAATCATAAGATAGTCACAGTTGGAAAGTTTCACACCCTGATTGACCGCGCGATGCTTTCCGCCATTTTTCTGCTTATGATAAATCAGGGAAAAAGGCAGGTCCTTCTTCTGCCATTCCTTCACCAGTTCCTCTGTATGATCCACAGACCCGTCGTCTACGATAATCCACTCAAAGTCATAACAACTTTGAGCACAGAGAGACTGAAACGCCTCAGGCAGAATATATCCTCTGTTATAAGCAGGTGTAAAAATGGTAATCATAACTTATTTCCCTTTCAGCTTATGACTTGTTCTGACAATTGCTCGTTTGATGCCATGGTATTTACATTGGGCAAGAAAATACGCCAACTGACCCGACACCTTATAAGGCAGAACTTTTTCAAGTTTCTTCCGCAATTTCAACGCATATTGTTCCGTATCCGAGAACCACGAACCATCGTAATGATGAATGGAATATGTGTTGGGGGTAATCTTAACTTCCCCGGTTCGGTAGTCCTTAGGATCAAAATACTCGGCAGGATATATGGAGGTATCTGCGATATTCTGCGATGTATTGTCCGGAACCAGACCTAATTTTTCAAAAATTCTCATTTCCCGATTACACACCGTGGTATAATCCGGCTCATTGTTTTTCAAGAATGTATCCTGCCGGTAATCCTCCAGCATCATTTTACAAACCTTATCACCCTTCGGGGCAATCCGTATGGAACCGCTATTCACCGAACCTCCCGTCCGATCAAAGCCTACCACTGCCCCTCCCATCAAATCGTCAATGGGTTTTAAGAGTTCCACATCCGTATCAAAATAGACGCCACCCTCGTGATACAGCACATGAAATCGACAATAATCCGAAACAAATGCCCATTTCTTGGCATTCAGCGCCTCTTGAACATACTGACAACATGCGGTGTCAAAATTGGTAGCATTCCATTCCTTGATTTCGTAATCAGGACAGAACTTTTTCCAACTCTCTATGCAGGATATTACCGATTCGGGAAGTTCTCCTCCACCAAACCAGCAATAATGAATTACCTTTGGAATCATACTATTCCCTCTTTCACATCATTCAGGTATTCTCGTTTTCCTTGAAGCATCAGACCATACCCTCTCCAAAAGCCCATATCTTTCCGATAGACCTTATACTTCCGCACCAACCATTGAAGCATCAAGAAGTAGCATAACTTTCTGTCCATAGCCACAAAGGCGGCACCCTTTCCCACAAAGTATTCCACTGTCCAACCTTGGAACCAACTGGAATTCCCCATGTGCAAATCTGCAATCTCCACAGGTTCAAATTGTACCTTGCATCCCTTTTTCAGACAATGGAACAAGAAAGCATTTTCTTCTCCCATCCGATACTTGGTTCCGGCACCCAATCTTTCGTCAAACCAAATCCCTGCCGTTTGTACCGTCTCTCGTCGGAAAGCAAGTTCCACCGACGCCATTCGCATGGATTTCATAAATCCGATTTTTCCGGGTGCATCGGGATATTTTTTAAATAATCGCTCGATACCAATTACCTCAAACCCAATCAAATCACTTTGAGGGTATTTACGGAAGGCTTCTTCTATCTTCTCACCGATGCCATCCCGATAAATCATATCGTCATCAGCAAGGAGACAAACATCCGCCGTAGCGTTTTTCAGTGCCATATTCCGACTCTTGCTCAGTCCCCGCTCTGTGGTGTTAATCCAAAGAACCTGACAGCCCCGATGGGTCAGGGTTTCCGTCCCATCTGTATCACACTGATTGATGACCACCGCAGGGGTAGAAATATTCATAGTATCCAGCAAACTTTTATCCTTTTGGTGCATGGTGGAAACTAAGATTTGTATGGTCATAGGTCACATTCCTTCACACTTTATTTGATATACTCGGTATAATCCTTTTCCGTATCATAATACATGGCATGTACCGCCGCCTTTTGTTGTTCCTCTGACGGCAGTTTCATGTAATCCCCATATCGATACGCTAAATACTCCTTGATGTTGGCAGATCCGAGCAATGATGTATCCTCAAAGGGAATCTCCACCGGCTCTTGGAAAAAGGATGCATCGAACAGCCCGTTTTTAAACTTGGCAGGCGTAATCCAATAGCAATATCGGTAATCTTTTTCCATATGATCATATCGGTAGATAGACTGATAAGCAATCTTCGCCATCCACTTACAAGGCATCAGTTTCAAAGCACCAAGCACCAACTTCTGCCCCTTGCTCTTAGGCTTCCAATTTCTTTGGGACAGCGCATAAAGGGTCACAAACTTGGACTCTAAGTAAACCAGTTTCTGAATCAAGGGTTTTTCCGGCACCTTGTGAAGAATCATAATATCCACATAGATACCCTGATGCAGGTCTTTGCGATTTTGGTACGCCTCTTCAATAAAGGTAGTGCCGTTCATCCGCACCTTGGCATACTCCAGGTAATCCGGGGTGGTTCTCCACTCCTGTATCACAAACTTCTCGTTCTGTTCCTCTTCAAAGGCGTGCTTAAACTTCCGATATTCCTCGGGGGTCATAAAGATATCCAAATCATCATCCCAAGGAATAAATCCGCCATGGCGAACCGCTCCCAAAGCGGTACCGCCCATGATATAGTACACGATACCATGCTTTCTGCAGATGGCATCAATGTATTTCATAACTTCCAGAATTTTATCCTGCACTGCCCGTACATTCTGATTACTCATGGCAACCCCTCATATCTTTTTGGCAAGATAGTAATATCTTCCCGCAATTTTTTTCACAATGGGAATCTTAATCAAAAGTTTTACAACCTTCTTGATTCCTTTAAACAGGTATTCCTTTCCAATGGCAACAAATCCATTGCTCTCCCACCGATGGGGATGAATACTGATGATGGCACTGTTACCGCTTTTGATAATCTGTTCCGTCAACTGCGTTCCATCATCAAAGGCAACATTCTTGTCCTCACTATCTACAACATCATTGTTGATGGGATCAAAAATCAACTTAAACTTTCTCCCTGCATCAGAGTAATAGTCGTAGGTCACCTGTGCCTTTCGGGGAAAATCAACCATAATGTCTGCCATATACGAAAATCTTTCCTGCACCGAATCGCTGCGGAAAAAGTCCCGATTGGAGGTATATCCTACCCGTTCCACCACAGGGTTTCCGTGTTGACACACACTGATAACCGAGAACCCTTTATCCTGAAAGAGTTTCACCTTTTCTTCAAACTCTGCCAATGCATCTTCAAGGTTACCCTTGTTGCTGTCCATCACATCGTGATGATAGGTAATCTCATGACCCATATCCTGCATTTCCTGAAGAAGCTTCACATTCTCTTCTTTTTCCAAAAGATACGCCTGCACATAGTAAGAGCCCCGATGTCCCAGTTCCGTCTCTATCTTAGCAAGCCGATGTGCTTTGGGCACATTGGTTTCCACATCGTGCTTCAGGGTGAGGAATCCTTCACTCCCCTTCTCTTCCAAACGTTCCTTCAGGGGAACGGAAACACGTCCTGCATCTGCCAGATTTGTGCATATCTTTTTCCAGTTCTTTACTACAAAAATCATTGGTTATTCAATCTCTCTCTTAATATGGTTGAAGAAATACCATCGGTATGATCCAGATAAACCACACTGCATCCTACCTTAGCAAATTCCTTTTCGTATTCTTCCCAAGAAGCGGTTCCTTTCCAGTCAGAACCCACAAATACCGCATCCACATGATGCTCTATAACCGCTTTTAATTTATCCATATGGTCTTGGGGGACCACCTTATCTACATACTTGATTGCTTCCACAATGGCAATTCTGTCTTCTTCACAGATAATGGGGTATTTCTGCTTTCTTTCATAGCACAAGCTATCTGTGGTAACGCCCACAATCAGGAAATCACAAAGTTCCTTTGCCTTGCGAATAATGTTCAGGTGCCCGATGTGAAACATATCATACACACCTGTGGTATAGCCGATTTTATATTTCTTTTCCATGGTTACACCCGCTTTCTGGCAAGGTTTTGAAACACCCAGCCACGTAGTCTGTTGGGCATCAGAACCTGAAGTATCAACCGCTGTATTACATTGGACAGATAGGTTCCAAGACCGATTACCTTATGCTTTAGCATATACTTTTGCAATTTTGCCTCGCTGAGGAAGTACTTCATCCCTCCGCGACGGTGGTACATATCGGCACCAATTCGAACATTCACAAGATTTTCCTGCAGGTTGGCAAACTTTCTTTCCGCCAGAGCAAGTCTGATCCAAAGATAGTAGTCCTCCTCACAGTACCAATCAATATATCCGCCCACCGCATCTACCGCATCCTTACGGAACATTACCGTAACCTGATTCATGGGGCAACGCTTTTTCATGTAGGTTTTGATTTCTTCGTCCCTTTGGGGAACCATGCGCTCTGCTACCACATTGTCGGGCGCATCAATGAACTCAGAAATATTTCCGCCTACGATAACAAGCTCCTCGTCCTTTGGGAACATCTCAAGTTGCTTCTCAAAGCGATTGGGAACACTGATATCATCTGCATCCATCAATGCCACCAACCCATAAGAGCATGCGTCAAGTCCAATTCTTCTCGCTTCCCCGTGACCCATATTCTTTTCCAGACGAATCACACGGAAAGATGGTTCTTTTTCATATTCCCGGATTAAGCAATCCAGTTCCTCGGGGACAGGTCCGTCCACCACCAGAACCACTTCATCAGGTGGAGCAGTCTGGTTCAAAATACTGTCAACCGCCACCTTAAACCAATCGGGATTATCCTTTTCGTATACGCACATGGATACGGAAAATTTTAATTCATTCATCATTACACCCTCAGTAACTCTCTTGCTTCTTCCTGTCCCTTGCTATAAGATGCTTCATCAATCTTTCCCTCCGAGAGCAGATAATCACCGAAATCCTCGGCGGTATCCATTCCCTCCTGAGAAATTCCATCCTGCTTCACAAAAGCAGACCAAACGGTCATAAACACAATTTTTGCATCGGAAAGGAAGGTTATTTTCTTTATGTATTCCAGATCGTAGGACAACTTCTCCTCCCAGGTAATTCCGTTTCTTCCCTTTACCTGAGCAAGACCCGAAAGACCCGGCCGAACCGTGTGCCGCTTTCGTTGTTCCTCGGTCATGAATACCATATCCCGTACCAACTGAGGTCTTGGACCAATGATGCTCATGTCGCCCTTTAAGATATTGAATACCTCGGGCAGTTCATCCAAACTGGTGCTTCGGAGCAGTTTTCCAAACTTGGTCAGTCGCACATCGTCCGGGAGCAGTTCTCCATTCTCGTCACGTTCGTCGGTCATGGTACGGAACTTATACAAATGGAAAATCTTTTCATCCTTACCGGGCCTTGGTTGCTTAAAGAGAACCGGGCTACCCAGTTTCACCTTAACCAAAATCGCCACCAACAGATAGAGCCAGCAAAACACCACCAGAGCCAGCAAGGAAAAAAAGATATCTACCGGTCGTTTCAAAAATTTCTGATACATCAGAACATCCCCTTAATAATGGCAATTACTTCATTCTGTTCCTCTTCTGTCATCTTAATATCAGAGGGCAGACACAATCCACGGGCAAAAATATCCTCACCCACCGAATCTCCTGCCGTAATAAAGTCCCGACCTTCAAAAATCGGTTGCATATGCATGGGTTTCCAGATGGGTCTTGCCTCGATGTTTTCTTTCTCCAAGGCAATCCGAATCTTTTCGGGATTCACACGATCCATGGCCTCCGGATTCACGGTGAAGCAACTGAGCCAGAAGTTTGGCTCACAATCTTTGGTATAAGGATTCATCTCCACGGGAAGATCCGCAAATGCCTCCCGATAGCGATGATAGATTTCCGTCTTCTTCGCCTTATGTTCCTCCAGATGAAGCATCTGTCCCCGACCAATGCCGGCAACAATATTGCTCATGCGATAGTTGTAACCCAGTTCGCTGTGTTGATACCAAGGTGCCTGATCCCGTGCCTGAGTGGACCAGAACCGAACCTTCTGTACCGCCTCCTCGTCATCGGACAGGAACATTCCGCCACCGGAGGTGGTGATAATCTTATTTCCGTTAAAGCTCAGGGCATTGTATTTCCCGAAGGTTCCCGTCTGGCGACCTTGATACTTGGCAGAAAGAGACTCTGCCGCATCCTCGATTAAAACTGCGCCATAGCGATCACAAATGGCAACAATCTCATCCAGCTTTGCAGGGGTTCCGTAAAGATTGGCAACCATTACCGCTTTTACCTTGTCACCATATTTCTCGAAAGCAAGTTCCAAAGCCTTGGGGTCCATATTCCAAGTATCCCGCTCCGAGTCAATGAACACCTGAATACCGCCCTCATAACTTACCGGATTTACCGTAGCGGAGAAGGTCAGGTCGGAACACAATACAATATCCCCCTGCCCAACACCTGCCAGCTTGACCGCCAGATGCAGAGCATGGGTTCCTGCCGTCATAGCCGCCGCCGCTTTACATCCCACATAGGCCGCAACTTCCTTTTCAAATTCGTTTACATTTTTCCCAAGGGGCGCCACCCAGTTGGTATCAAATGCCTCTTTGATGAACGCTTGTTCTTCCCCGTGCATGGTGGGTGAAGAAAGCCAAATTTTTTCCTTTGCCATAAGATCACTCCTGAATCTTTCTTGTTTATTGACAATCTGTTTTATTATATCATAGATTTTCGTAATTTTCAACTGTTTTTTATTACCGTTCCCCTGATAATTCGCCAAAAAATGGGGCTTAAAATCGTCACTTTCACCGAAGGAGACCTTCCGATTCCCCGTTGCGAATTTCCGATTATTGTATAAACTTCCAAACAGATGGAAATGCTACCTCCATAGAAAGGAAAGGTGATACCATGATTGAACAAGATACCATCAAACTACTTCGGGAATGTGATGCAGGGGTGAAGATGGGGGTTACCTCCATCAAGGACGTCCTTGACTATGTGGGAAATGAGAAATTCAAAAAGATTCTGACCCAATGCAAGGAGGAACACGAAAAACTGGATCAGGAGATTCAGGAGCAATTGGACAAGTTTCATGACGAGGGCAAGGAGCCTGCCGCCATGGCAAAGGGAATGTCCTGGCTGAAAACCAACGTGATGCTTGCCATGAATGATTCCGACCACACGGTGGCAGATTTAATGACCGACGGATGCAATATGGGAGTAAAATCCCTGAACAAGTATCTGAACAAATATGAAGCCGCCGACGAGGTGTCTAAGGATATTTGTAAACGCCTTATCAATCTGGAAGAAAAATTAGCGGTGGATATTCGCGAATATCTGTAATATTTGCGAAATTCGCCTTTTGCACTCGGTAGTGCGCAGAATGCCTTTAGCACTCGTGAGTGCGCAGAAAATTGGATGAGATTTGTCTTTTCCACTCGGTAGTGCGCAGAAAATTAGGTAAGATTTGTTCGATAGAAGATGAGGAATGGCAGGCGCGTACTTTGTGTACGTAACTGTCATTCCTCGTGGACGATTCGGGCAAAGATTGCCTGATTTTCAAGCACGACTGTCAATCAAGTGCACA
>JAZRCD010000249.1:0-11023 GCA_045635425.1 Ructibacterium sp.
GATATGGCAAAGGGATGTACCTGCCCGAAGGATTTTCCGGTTTGTGTATGCGGAAAGAAACCTTTGGCAAAACCCCTCAATCGAAAACCCATTCTTGCAGGAACGGAAGAATTGGAGACGAATAACAGAGCCCATAGCGCAAAGTTGCGCGTGATAGAAAAATTATAAAGAAAGGATGAGGACTGTGGCAACACCAACCATGGAAAGACAAAGAACAACAGAATACAGACGTGTTGCAAGCAGTCGTACCCGTGGAGAGTATCGGGAAATGAGGGCAGTTGGAAATGCTGTCGCTGTTCCGGATTATGCACGGCCTTTCCCCAAACCGTCAACCAGACCGGTTGCAAAACCTGCACCTAAGACCACGGTTAAGCCTTCCGTTAGTCAAGAGGAAAGAAACAGAGCTTATGCAAAAGCAAAGAAGAAGCGGCTTTTGCGGACATTCTGTCAGATTGCCGGTGTTGCTATCATGTGTTCTTTGATGATTTATCGGTATGCTATGATTTTGGAAACCAATGATAAGATTACCAAGTTGAATCAGCAGATTGCTGCTATGGAATACGATAATCAATTCTTGGCGGCAAAACTGGATAGTGCTCTTGAGTTGGGGGCGTTGGAAAGTTATGCGGCAGGAGAACTTGGTATGATGCGGCCGGAAACCAGCCAGGTATTTTATGTTGATATCAACATGGGAGATAGTTTTATAGAAGAAACAGAAACAGACAATCGGACTTTGCAGGGGACGCCCGGTGCATTAATGCATGCAATCCGTGTTTTAAAGTAGAGAATTCTTACATAGAATATAAGAGACATCGTAGAGAGATACAATTGAGGATGTTGATTCATAATAGTAGCGGGGATGGAATGAGGATATCTCCGCTATTTACGTATTGACTTCCGGAAACTGAAATGGAGGTGCAGAGTATGAAAACGAGCAGAAAAACGCAAAAAATGAGAACTTCTATCTTGGCATTGATTTTTATTGGTGCTTTTTGTTTGCTTGCGGTACGAACTGCATGGATTCAGGTGGTTCGAGGTGACCAACTTTCAAGGGATGCTCTGGAACAACAGACCAGTGACCAGACAGTCAGCGCAAAAAGAGGAAAGATTTATGATCGGAATCTGACGGTACTTGCCAGCAATGTGTCCGTGGAAACCATCAGTATTACCCCGGGTGATTTGAGAAGCAGTATTGAAAAGAACGGACTGACCATTTCCTCGGTGGCAGAAGGTCTGGCAGAAAAATTGGGAATGAAGCCGGAGGATGTGGAGAAGAAGATTCATCGGGAAAGCAGTTTTGAATATCTTAAGAAGAAGGTAGACAAAGATACTGCGGACTTGGTACGTAAATATATGGAGGACAGAAAGTTATCCGGCATTAATTTTGCAGAGGATGTTCGACGGTTCTATCCTTATAATAATTTGGCCTCTCATATTATCGGTTTCGTGGGGGAGGACAACCAGGGACTGGAAGGTATAGAGAGTATCTATGATGAGACATTAAGTGGTGTTCCGGGACGTGTTATTACAACCCGTCAGACCACGGGCTTAGAATCCGGTACACATTATGAAAACTACATTGAAGCTCAGGACGGCAACAGTGTTGTTTTGACCATTGACGAGGTAATCCAGAGTTATGTAGAGAAACATCTGGAAAATGCCAGAATTTCCAATCAGTTGGAGATGGGTGCGGCAGCCATTGTAATGGATGTAAACAGTGGTGAAATCCTTGCTATGAGTTCTAAGCCGGACTATGATTTGAATGCACCCTTTGAAATCACCGATGCCATTCGGGCAAAGTATGATGGTATTGATAAAGAGCTAAAGGAATTAGAAGGGGAAGAATACACCAAACGTTACAACGAGGTTATCCAGACAGTGCGAAGAAACAAGGCAGTGGTGGATTCCTACGAGCCCGGTTCCACCTTCAAGGCGGTGGTTGCATCCGTTGGTCTGGAAACAGGAACGGTCAGTCCTGAAGATCAGTTCAGTTGTTCCGGAGCTCAGCAGGTGCTCAGTGAGAAAATCCATTGTGCCAATCGGGATGGACACGGAACCCAAACCTTTGCCCAGACAGTACAAAACTCCTGTAACCCCGGCTTTATTCAAATCGGACAGAAAATCGGAAGAGAGCGTTTCCTGACCGGTGTTCGGGCGTTTGGCTTCTTTGAAAAAACCGGTATTGAACTCCCCGGCGAAGCGGTAGGTGCAGGATTTAGCTTAGGTGCTTTTACCGAACTGGATTTGGCAACATCCTCCTTCGGTCAGTCTATTACAGTAACCCCTCTGCAGATGATTACTGCATTCAGTGCGGTAGCAAATGGTGGTAAACTCTATAAACCCCATTTGATTAAGGAGATTGTAGATTCCAATAATATTGTAGTAAGCAAGAATGATCCGGAACTGGTTCGTCAGCCTATTTCTGAGGAGACCAGCATGGTAATGCGAGAGGTTCTGGAATCGGTAGTATCCCAGGGTGGCGGTAAGAACGCTTATCTTGCCGGCTATCGAATTGCAGGAAAAACCGGTACTTCGGAGAAAATCCCTCGTGGTAACGGAAAATATGTTGCATCTTTTATCTCTTTTGCACCGGCAGATGACCCGCAGGTAGCATGTCTTGTTATCCTGGATCAGCCTGCTATGGGCATGCCCTATTATGGTGGTACCATTGCGGCGCCGGTTGTAAAGAATATTATGGAAGAAACATTGCAGTATCTGGGTGTTCAACCGAGATATACACAGGAAGAAAAAGAGTTTGTTGATATCGAGGTTCCGGATTTGTCCGGAAAGACCAAGGCAGAAGCACAGACCTTGCTGGGCGAAGCGGGATTCCAACTCCGCATTAAGGGTGACGAAGAGAGTGTGATTGTGGACCAAATCCCTAAGGCACACACCAGATTATCTTCAGGTGCAACCATTGTGGCGTACATGAAAGATAGCAAGGCGGAGCGGAATGTGGTAGTTCCCCATGTGGTAGGCGAGAGCGCGTCTACTGCTTCGACCATGATTCAAGAGGCAGGGCTCAATGCGAAAATTCGTGGTGTGCCCGGTGGCGGAGCGGCTGTATGCAGCGGTCAGTCACCTAAGGCCGGAACCATTGTAGAACCGGGAACGGTGATTACGGTGGATTTCACCTATCAGGGGGCAATTGAGTAGAAGCAACCAAAGAAAAGACAGAGCAAGACTGTGTTAGAGGAGGGTAATCGATGAAAGTTTCAGAGTTATTACAAGGCGTTGAGGTAAAAGAAATCATCGGGAATAAAGATGCTAATGTTACCGGAGTTTCTTTTGACTCCAGAGCGGTGCAAACGGGAAATCTCTTTGTATGTATCAGTGGATTCGAAAGTGACGGTCATGCCTATGCGCCTATGGCCATCGAAAGGGGTGCCACCGTGCTTGTGTGCGAAAAGGATCTGCGCGAGTTGGGGGCTACCTGTATCATTGTAGAGAACTCCCGTGCGGCATTGGCACAGATTGCCGCTAATTATTACGGACATCCCGAACAAAAGTTTTGCTTGATTGGTGTTACAGGCACCAACGGAAAGACCACCGTAACTTATTTGATCAAGTCTGTGTTGGAAGCCATGGGAAAGAAGGTTGGCTTGATTGGTACCAATCAGAATATGATTGGTAATGAAGTAATCCCCAGTAAGCGGACCACACCGGATTCTCTGGAATTGATGCGCTTGTTTGCAAGAATGGCAGATTCAGAGGTGGATTATGTTGTGATGGAGGTTTCCTCTCACTCTTTGGTATTGGATCGTGTTACGGCGTGCACCTTTGATGTGGCAGGGTTTACCAATATTACACAAGACCATCTGGATTTCCATAAAACCATGGAAGAATACCTGGAGGCGAAAGGGATTCTCTTCCGCATGGCACGACATGGTGTTATCAATGCAGATGATGAAAGCGTTGCTCGTCTGCGGGAAGTTTCTACCTGCGAGAAGTTGATTGCCTACGGAGAAAGTGCAGAGAGTGATATGCAGATTTCTCATGTGGAATTGAAGGAAAACGGTGTATTCTTTGATTTGACTTACGATGGAAAGACACATTTTGTTGAATTGGGAATACCGGGAAAGTTCTCTGTATATAATGCCTTGACAGCGTTGGGATGTCTTGCTATGGCAGGAATCCCCTTGGAGGATGCAGTTCGGTGTCTGAAAAAAGCGCGGGGCGTAAAAGGTCGTGTAGAACTGGTGGAAACCGGCAGAGACTATAGTGTGATTATTGACTATGCACATACACCCGACGGGTTGGAAAATGTGATTCGTACCATTCGCGGATTTGCCAAAGGAAGAGTGATTACCCTCTTTGGTTGCGGTGGTGATCGGGATAAGACCAAACGACCCAAGATGGGCAAGATCGCATCGGAGCTGTCGGATGTATCAATTGTAACATCCGATAACCCCAGAAGTGAGGATCCCAAGGCAATCATCGAGGATGTGCTTGTGGGCGTCATTGATGGCGGCGGTGAATACAAGGTAATCCCCAATCGGTTCGATGCCATTGAGTATGCTTTGGATTTTGCTCAGAAGGATGATGTGGTATTGCTTGCAGGAAAAGGCCATGAGACCTATCAGATTCTGGCAGACAGAACCATTACCTTTGATGAAAGAGAAATTGTTCGGAAACTTTTGGATGCTCCTATGGGCGAATAGAAAGAGAGAAGGGAATCAACTGTGGAAGTAATAATGACCATTCAGCAGGCGGCAGATGCCATGCAGGGCGTTTGCAGAGCCTGCAATCAGGATGCGATGGTTGCATCGGTGTCCACCGATACCAGAACCATTCAGGAAGGTGCTTTGTTTTTTGCATTACGTGGCGAGCAGTTTGACGGACATAAGTTTGTTCAGAATGCTGTGGAAGCAGGGGCTGTTTGTTGTGTTGTAGCAGAGGACAGTCAGGTGCCGGAAGATGTTCCTGCCATTGTGGTAAAGGATACCTTAGAGGCTCTCGGCAAATTAGCCGGAGCATATCGGGATCGGTTCTCCATCCCGGTAATTGGTATTACCGGAAGTGTAGGTAAGACCTCCACCAAGGAAATGATTGCATCGGTTTTGAAACAGACCTACAATACCCATATGACAGAGGGTAATTTCAATAATGAAATTGGTCTTCCGCTTACGGTATTTCGGTTGGCGCAAGAGCATGAGACCATGGTGTTGGAAATGGGAATGAGCCATTTTGGGGAAATTTCCAAACTGACACGGATTGCCAAGCCGGAAATGGCGGTGATTACCAATATCGGTGTTTCGCATATTGAAAATCTGGGAAGTCGGGAAGGAATCTTAAAAGCAAAACTGGAGATTCTGGAAGGCTTGCAAATGGACGGCACGGTGGTTCTCAACGGTGACGATGACCTCCTTTGGGGGGCTCGTGGAGAACTGGAGTGCGAGACATTATATTACGGCATTGAAAATCCTGCCTGTGATTTGGTGGCAAAAAACGTATGTACATATTCTGACAGCACCACCTTCTCCTGCAAGATAGAAGGGGTCGAATATGATTTCCTGATTCGGGTTCCCGGAATACATCATGTGTACAATGCCTTGGCGGCAATTCTGGTGGGACTGAGGAATCGGGTTCCCATGACGGAGGTTCAAAAGGGTGTCCGTGCTTTTGTGCCCAACGGATTGAGACAGACTATGATTGAACTTCCCGGTATGCGGGTGATTCGGGATTGTTATAACGCAAGTCCTGATTCCATGCGCTCGGGTTTGTCGGTGCTTCAATTGACAGAGGTTTCGGGACGGCGTGTTGCTTGTCTGGGTGACATGCTGGAACTTGGAGAGATTTCCGAAAAGGCTCATTATGACGTGGGTAAATTGGCAAAAGAGATGGGTGTGGATTGCCTGCTTGCGGTGGGTAACGCCGCTCGCGGAATTGCCCAAGGTGCCATTGATGCAGGGATGAATCCCGATCAGGTATATACATTTGATAATAATCCGGAACTTTGTGCACGTCTTTCAGAGCTTCTGAAAGAGGATGATGTGATTCTGGTGAAGGGTTCACGGGGTATGCATCTTGAAGAAGTTGTGGATGCAATTGTAAAACTGAGAGAAAAATAGGAAGGTAGGGCATGGTTATGGAAATGTTGTGGATTGGCGGACTTTGTTCGTTTCTTGTGGCGGTTCTGTGCGGTAAGTGGTTGATTCCCCTTTTGCATCGGCTGAAGTTCGGTCAGGAAATTCGTGAGGAAGGACCCAAGTGGCATGAGAAAAAATCAGGAACTCCTACCATGGGCGGATTTATCTTTTTGATTGGTATTATTGTAGGCCTTGCGTTGACCGTAGTATGGGGGCTTTGGAGCAAGAGAGGTTCCTTTGATTTTGGTGTTCTGGGAATTCTTCTGGGTATGATGCTGGCCTATGGTGCCATCGGATTTGTGGATGATTATATCAAGGTCATCTTAAAGCGTAATTTAGGTTTGACTGCGGCACAGAAATTCGGATTACAGTTGCTGGTTGCAGTTGGCTTTGTTGCATGGGCAGTATTAAGCGGAAGCATCCAACCGCAGGTTTCCATTCCCTTTACGGACATCAGTTGGAATTTTGGATGGTTGTTCATTCCCTTTGCGGTTTTGGTGATTGTGGCTACGGTAAACAGCGTAAACCTGACAGACGGTCTGGATGGGTTGGCCACCTGTGTTACCTTGGTTGTGGCACTGTTCTTCCTGCTTTTGACTACGGTCGGCGGTATTGAAAATACCTGCGTAGCGTTGTTCGCTGCGACACTTCTTGGCGGATTGGTGGGATTCCTGCTTTATAATCGGTATCCTGCAAAAGTATTTATGGGAGATACAGGTTCACTGGCTTTGGGTGGTGCCATCTGTGGTATGGCACTCTTGTTGGAGCAACCCCTTGCCTTGTTGATTGTAGGATTTGTTTATGTAATGGAATCCTTATCTGTGATTTTGCAGGTAGCATCCTTTAAAATGACAGGAAAGAGAATTTTTAAAATGAGTCCCATTCATCATCATTTTGAGCTGTGCGGATGGAAAGAGACAAAGATTGTGGCAGTCTTTACATTGGTTACTGCGGTGCTTTGTGGTCTGATGTATTTCTTTGGTTAAAAAAGGAGAGGAGGAGTCTTTTGTGACTCGTCGGGATAAATTTGGGAAAAAACACGAAAAAGCGCTGGAAATTTTGGCGATGAAAGATGATTATCGTGAGAGAAAACCCCATGAAGGAAAGACGCTTTTCGGATTTCATATTATAAAAAATGAGCCGGATTATACGTTTTTGCTGGTGGTAGGTCTCCTGCTTGCCTATGGTTTGGTGATGCTTTTCAGTGCAGGAAGCGCCAGAGCGTTTGCGAATTTTGGCGACAGTTTGTGGTATTTCAAAAAACAGTTGTGGGGTGCATTGCTCGGCAGTGCGGCCATGTATGTGTTTTCCGTAGTTGATTATCATGACTGGGGACGGTTTGCTTTTGCAGGTTTGGTGATAAGTGCCGTATTGCTTCTTTTGGTACTTGTTCCCGGTTTGGGTACCACCAGAAACGGTGCAACCAGATGGTTGATAGGTTTTCAGCCTTCAGAGGTTGGTAAGGTTGCGGTGATTCTGTTTTTCTCCTTCAGTTTGTCTAAGAATCAGAAATTATTACCTGACTTTCTTCACGGATTCCTTCCCTATATTGGAGTTCTGGGCGTTTTTGTGGTATTGCTTTGGTTCGAGCCTCATATGTCCTGTATTATCTTGATGGGCTTTACGGTGTGTGTGCTTTTGTATGCGGCAGGAGCAAAACTGATGCACTTCGTAATCATTGGCATCCCTGCAGTGTTAGGTTTGATTGTGGGTATCATCAGAGAACCCTATCGTCTTGCCCGCGTGGTTTCCTTCATAGATCCCTTTGCAGATAAGCAAGGTGACGGATGGCAGGTAGTACAATCGTTGTACGCCATCGGATCAGGTGGGATTTTCGGATTGGGTCTTGGACAGAGCCGACAGAAATATCAATCTCTCCCTGAGCCGCAGAATGACTTTATTTATTCTGTTTTGTCAGAGGAATTGGGCTTGGTGGGCGCTGTTATTTTGATTATCATGTTTGCATTTCTGGTTTATAGGGGAACCAAAATAGCTTTGAAGGCTCCCGATTTGTTTGGAAGTTTATTGGTGACCGGTATTGTCAGCATTGTGGGCGTTCAGGCTCTTTTAAATATTGCGGTTGTAACCGCATCGGTTCCTGCAACCGGTATGCCTCTGCCCTTCTTCAGCTATGGCAGTACGGCGTTGATTATCACCATGGCGGAAATGGGAATTGTATTGAATGTTTCCAGACAGTCAAAACTGTTGTAGGGAAAGGCAGGTAGAAATTATGCGGTTAGTATTTACCGGAGGCGGAACGGCAGGACATATCAATCCTGCTCTTGCCATTGCCAATTACTTTTGTGAGAAAGAACCGGGGTGTGAAGTTTTATTTGTGGGAACTAAAGAGGGTCTTGAGACAGGTTTGGTGCCCAGAGCCGGATACCCCATTGAATATATTAAGATTCATGGATTTGAACGGAGTTTGACGATAGAGAACCTTCGAAATCTTGCAGAGATTCCGGGGGCAATTCTTGCCGCCAAGAAGATTTTGAAGAAGTTTAAGCCGGATGCGGTTATTGGTACCGGTGGTTACGTATGCGGTCCTGTTTTGTATGCGGCGGCACAGTTGAAGATTCCCACCTTGGTTCATGAATCCAATGCATTTCCCGGAGTGACCACCAAAATTCTGTCCGGCAAGGTAGACACGGTTGCACTGGGTGTGGAAGATGCCAAGCAATATCTCCCCAAAACAGAAAACGTTCTGGTTACGGGAACACCTCTGCGGGCGTCTTTGCTGGAAACACAGCCGGAGGTTGCAAGACAACAGTTGGGTCTTGATGAAAGACCTTTTTTGGTTTTCTTCGGCGGTAGTTTAGGCGCTCGGGACTTTAACCGTACCGTTGCGGAGTGGATCGGGCAGATTGCGGCAAGCGGGAAATATCAGATCCTTATGGGAACGGGAAAGAACAATCAGTATGATGAGGTTATGGCTCGTTTTTCGGAAAATGGTGTGGATATTGCCAAATTCCCCCATGTGAAGGTTTGCGAGTATATCTATAATATGGATGTTGTTATGGCGGCGGCGGATTTGGTGATCAGTCGTGCCGGAGCAAGTACTTTGTGTGAGCTGACGGCATTGGGAAAAGCATCCATACTGGTTCCGTCTCCTTATGTAACGGGAAACCATCAGGAACACAACGCCCGTGCGGTAGAACGTGGGGGCGGTGCCAAGGTTATTTTGGAAAAGGAATTCAAGCCGGAGGTGCTGGATGAAGTTGTTTCCCAATTGACCGGAAATATGGATTGCTTAAAGGCAATGCAGGAAAATGCGGCAAAGATGGGGCATATTGATGCCTTGGATGTGCTGTATGAAGAAATTAAGAAAAAGATAGAACAGAAACAGAGATAAGGACTTGCACAGCCTTCTCCCAAGGACATATGATAGAATGTAACGTTGGGAGGTGCAGAGGTTGCGTAGGCTTACCATTCATGGCGGGAAACCGCTGCGAGGAGAAATTTCGGTTCAGGGTTCTAAAAATGCGGTTCTGCCCATTTTGGCGGCAACGTTGTTGACCAATGAAGTGTGCGAAATCAGGAACTGTCCCGATTTATCCGATGTACGAGTAGCACTTCAGATTCTGGAAAATCTGGGATGTCAGGTTTCTTATGACGGAGAAACGGCGCGGATTCATCCGGAGCATGCATACGGTAGTGAGATTCCTGACCACCTGATGAGAAAAATGCGTTCTTCGGTGATGTTTTTGGGTGCTATACTCGGCAGAAACCGAGAGGCGTGTATCGGCTACCCCGGTGGGTGTGAACTGGGCGCAAGACCCATTGATATTCATCTGCGATCCATGACCCGTTTGGGTGGTGTTTTTCAGGAGGATGGCGGGTACATCCGTTGTCGGATGGACCGCTATCAACCCCAAACCATTACATTGATGTTCCCCAGCGTGGGTGCAACAGAGAACATGATGATGCTCTGTGCGTGTATGGAGGGGGAGACGGTGCTGGTACATCCGGCAAGAGAACCTGAAATTGTAGACTTACAAAATTTTCTCAATGCTATGGGTGCCGATATAGCAGGTGCCGGAAGTGATTGTATTCGGATTCGGGGTGTTAAGAAACTTCACGGATGCAGTTTCTCGGTCATCTCGGACAGAATCGTGGCAGCAACCTATGCTTGCAGCATTGTGGCGGCAGGCGGAGATTTGATTTTAGACGGAGCGGAGCCGGAACATATGCGATTGTTTTTGGCGATTCTTCGGGATATGGGAGTACAACTTCGGGAAGAAGGAAATCGACTTTGGGTCAGGTTCCGAGGACGACCCGGAGCAATTCCCTTGATTAAGACCTTGCCCTATCCGGGATTCCCCACGGATATGCAACCTTTGTTGATGGCGGCGTTGCTGAAAAGTCGAGGGAGTACGGTTCTGAACGAAACGATTTTTGAAAATCGTTTCCGTCATGCAGGGGAGTTTATGCGGATGGGCGGAGATGTGCAGGTGGAAGGAATCGGCGCAGTTGTGCATGGTGTGGGAAAACTGCACGGTGCAGACGTTTGTGCCACCGACTTGCGAGGCGGTGCAGGGTTGGTCATTGCGGCTCTGGGCGCTGAGGGGAAAAGTCGCATCGTAGGAATAGAACATATTGAGAGAGGATACCTTTCCTTGCCGGAATGTTTGAAAAAACTGGGCGGTGAGGTAATGATAGAAGAATAGGGGTGGGCATTGCCCAACCCAAGGCGGACAAGGTTCAGGTGAGGTGAAACCATGGAAAAAGAAAGAAGAAAAAGAATGCCTGTCTATATCAGGATAACCATTATTTTTTTGGTGGTCGCAATGGTTGGCGTTTTGTCTGCAATGCTTTTTGCGCCTGTGTTTCGGGTGGAGGAAGTGCTGTGCGACGGATTACAGCGGATTTCTCAAGAAGAAATCGTAGCGGCGGCCGAAGTTCCTACGGGACAGAGCATTTTGCTCCAGCGTCTT
>JAZRCD010000250.1:0-2106 GCA_045635425.1 Ructibacterium sp.
CCGGCAAATCCCGTTTCAAGGAATCATACTCCGCAACACTCATAGCCTCGTCCTCAAAGCCGAGACTTTTCAGGTTCAGGTCGGTTATCTTTTGGGCAATCTCCTGATTTCGCTCCCCTCCGGCAAACTCCACTACAAGAAATTCCGACGCCTCATTCTGAGCCGCTTCGGTGTATCTGGAATCCACAAAGAGAACCTTCCCTTTCTCGCTTACCAAAGCAACTCCCTCTCCGCCGGTAAATCCGGTATGATAACGAAGGCTATGAGGAGATGTCAAAAGAATTCCGTCCCATTGTGCCATGATTTCCTGCATACTATCCCAGCTTTCCTTGATAGATTTTTTGGAGTTCTACCGAATCCTCGGTTTGGGTCCCTGCCGACTCACAGATAATCCTGGGAGAGAGTCCTCGTTCCGCCAACAGTTCCGCCAAAGGTTCAAACTCCGGCTCATACTGCGTGTCTGCCAATGTGTGATGCTTCTTTTCTCCCGCATTGGTATATTCAATCCGACTGAAATGAGCATGGAATTCCGTTGCCTGATAGGTATTGAGTTTACTACCCAAAGCATCCAATACCGCCGCAAAATCTGCTTTCTCTTTCAATCCGCCACGGGTCTGGGCATTCACATGGCCAAAGTCTACCGTAGGAATCAGGCGGTCACTCATTTTACAAAGAGCAATTACTTCATCCACCGTTCCCAATTGGTTTACTTTTCCCATGGACTCAGGGCAGATGTAGATATCTCCATAACCATTCTGCTCTGCCGCCTCCAAGGAACGATACAACGTATCCTTGGCAAGATCTAACGCCTCTCGTCGGGTAATCTTTCCACAGGAACCGGAATGAACTACAATTCTGTCAGCACCCATACCCTTTGCCGCTTTCAAGGTCTGGAGGATATAGTCAATGCTCTTGTCCCGCTTTTCCGCCTCCACCGAGGAGAGACTGATATAGTAAGGGGCATGCACCGAAAGTAGTACCGACTCCGCCTTGGCATTCTGACCAAGGGTCATAGCACCGTCTTCCGAGATTCGCACCCCGTGTCCGCATTGGAATTCGTAACAATCAAGGCCGTTCTTTCGCACCCAAGCCGGCGCCTCCAAACTGGATTTGTGCCCTGCTTCAAAGAAACTTTCACTGTTCCCTGCCGGTCCAAACAATACCTTTCCCATCATCATCCCTCTTTCTTTTTAGGTATAAAAAGAGCGGGGATATACCCCGCCCGTAATGATTAATATTTACGCTTTCTTGCCGCTTCGGATTTCTTCTTACGCTTTACACTGGGCTTTTCGTAATGCTCTCTTTTTCTAACCTCAGACAATACGCCGGCCTTTGCACAAGATCTCTTAAACCGACGCAGCGCGCTATCCAAAGACTCATTGTCTTTTACTCTGATTTCAGCCATGGATACAACCCTCCCTCCAAGTATGGTCAACACTAAGATGTCAAGGTATAAAAAATTCTACCCCACTATTATACAGAGAAAACCATCGTCTGTCAAGCACAATTTTAATTTTTGATTACAAAATTTTATTCTGTTACGAATTTCTGCAAAGTTTTCATGGAATAAAGAATCCGAAAACCGACTATTGATGGCGGTTCAGCCGAATTTACATCTGTAATTATCCTCGAATTCTGCCACTTCTTTTATTATTTATTATGAAGGAAAAACCCTTTACTAATCCAAAAAAATGTGATATACTGATAAGAAGAATTTTAGAATAGGATGTGATTTCTGATGCCGATTAAAGTACAAAATGCCTTACCGGCCATCGAAACCCTGAATCAGGAAAATATTTTTGTGATTACCGAAACCCGAGCAATGACTCAGGATATTCGTCCTTTGAAGATATTGATTCTGAACCTGATGCCTACCAAGATTGCCACCGAGACCCAACTCCTTCGGTTGCTTGGCAACACACCTTTGCAGATTGACATTAACTTTATGCATATGAAGTCCCATGAGGCAAAGAACACCTCCAAGAGCCACATCGAGACCTTTTACGGCACTTTTGACGACTACAAAAACCAAAAATTTGCCGGACTGATTATCACCGGAGGTCCAGTAAACATGATAGACTTTGAAGAAGTGGATTACTGGGATGA
>JAZRCD010000251.1:0-3865 GCA_045635425.1 Ructibacterium sp.
ACGAATCCGTTTTCTTCCAAAACCCGACAAGTATCCTCGCAGAACTCACGTTCGGTTTTTGCTTTAGAGATAAACTTTCTGTAATCCTCACAGAAATCAAATATTTTCGCCTTTTCTTCCTTGGAAAGTTCTCCAAAGATATTTTTGTTTTCATAGGTTAAGTTCTTCGCCATTGTTTGTTTCTCCTCCATCTAAATTATATATACTTTGATAATTCCAGTAAGCATCCGTTACCTTCTTTACATAGTCTCTGGTTTCTTTGAACGGAATGTCATGTAGTGTTCCATCTCCCGGACTATATTGCGGATCTCTCAACCATTTATCCACATTTCCGGGGCCACCATTGTATGCCGCAATTGCTGTTTCTGTAATTCCATCATAATCACGAATCAATCGATTTAAATAATAGCACCCCAATCGAATATTAATTTCCGGGTCAAATAATTGTTCTGCAGAAAATTCGGCAAGTCCGAGTTTTCTCGCACAGTCATTGCCGGTCTCGTCCGTTAACTGCATTAATCCTTTAGCGCCTGCGTTGGATTCTGCATAAGTGTCAAATTTACTTTCAGTCAGGATAACAGAATAAACCAATGCCTCGTCTAATCCAAATTCTTCAGCATAGGTCTCCACGGCTGCTTGATACCTTATGGGATATCTTGCTTGCAAAATATAGGTTTTAAGACCCATTTCCATGGCAATACGATAACCAAAATACCCGAGCAGTCCGAATATGATTACAATAACCAAAAACCGACCCAGGCAACAGCCCGATTTATTCTTTTGTTTTCTTCTTGGGGCTTTGCTGTGAATTTCACGCATGGTTATTTCTCCATTATATCATAATATATTTCCAAAACTTTTTCTTTTATGTCATCTATTGTTCCGTTATTCCAAAGGCAGATATCCGCTCGCTTTTGAAACTCTTCATTAGAAAGTTGCTTTTTCATTCGCATTTCCGCTTCTTCTTTTGTGCATCCATCTCGTTTCATCACACGATTCACACGTACTTCATCCGATGCAATCACTGCCAATGTAACATCACAAGAAATCGGGAAGTCGCAGGTAAACAAAAGAGGAACATCCAAACAAACCACCTTTGCTTCTGCCGATTCAATTTGCTTACGCATTTCCTCGTAAACTGCCGGATGCGTTAGTCGATTAAGTGTCTGAAGTTTCTCTGAATCACCAAAAACAATGCCCGCCAATTTTTTGCGATCGAGGGTTCCATCCTTTTTTACGATTTCTGTTCCGAAGGTTTCCACAACATCAACAAAAGCTCGACCCATAGGTTCCAGTATCTCGCGCGCAATCTTGTCTGCATCTACAATCGTTGCACCAAGTTTTGCAAAAAGATCCGAAACCACACTCTTTCCGGCGCCAATCCCTCCGGTAATTCCTATTATTTTCTTCATAACACTTCTCCCGAAACACATAATCACGATCCACTTACAAATTTAGGATCTTCGAAGGCAATAACAATCTCCTCAATCTCGTCCAATCGATACGAAGAGATATCCTCAATATAAAAGTAGAAATCCCTGTGGCCGTTTCCTGCTCCACTTATCACACTAACCTTCTCTGCTTTCGTTCCATTGATGTAAACGGATAAATATTGATTGACCAAATCATATTTATCGTCTTTATTATATGGATTTTCAACACCAAATCCATCATAACATAGCGGACGAAGTTTTTCCAGAAGCAATGTGGAATTAAATAACGCTTTATTCTGATAGAATACCATATCAAAACGATATTCTCTTCCGGTTGCATACATGGTCATATCAAAGTAATCAGCATCATCCGTATAGGTAATACCATCCTTTGTATACTTAATTGAAAATCTACCAACACAATCTACTCCGGAACTCTCTGCACCCCAGCCTTTATTTTCTCCGCTCGAAAGAACAATATCATAAACCAAACCTGCCGGACGCGGACTTGTAATTTCAAGCGTCCATTTTTCCGGCTTCCACTCTACCAAATAACCATACTTTCTCATTTCCTCTGCGTGGATATAGGTTCTCCCTCCAATGTTGTATGCAATAATCGGAATACGGTCCAAATATGTAACAATATCCGTCTCAAAATAATATCCAATAGCAGTACCGGCAGGAATTCGATTGTCCGGTATGGGCGCTATTTCATCTTTCACAATCCCGGTTTCTTCTTCTATCCGGAGCGTCCTTTCATTAGGATCCCACCAAACGTAGAATCCAAAAGACGCCATATCCTCAGCACTGATAAGCGTTTCTCCGCCAACATTAATCGACGAGATTTCTGCTCCGTTCAAATATGTTTTTATATCAGTAGCAAAATACTCCCCTGCAATATCTCCGGATTTTGCCATAACCGGCACCACGAAGATAAACCCCATCACAAATATAACTAACATACTTACCAAAAGTTTCTTCATCCATAAACGCCCCCTTTTTGATAGCCTTTATTTCAAGCACTTTTATCGGATTCGCATTTTAATTATAGCACATTATAACGAATTTCACAACTGTTTATATGAAAATATTTTAATAATAAAAAAACAGGTATCTCTCAAGGAAATACCTGTTTTTATTCAGTCAATTCAAATCATTTAACAGATGAAATCTTACTGATAAATGGTCCAATCCATATTCTCTCTAAGACCGGTCCAAGTTTCATAAATGTCATCCTTCTTCTCGTAAGTATGACTATTGGTTGCTTCTTGTACTGCCAGATAGTACCATGCATCTACATCCGCATTATCAGGCCATACAACCATCTCTTCATAGAGATCATCCGCACTTTCAGGAATACGATTCAGCACTCTGTTAATCATGGTCATAGCTTCAGCACGAGAAATCAACTGATCCGGCTTGAATGTACCATCTTCATAACCCTTAATCCATCCGTAAGCCGCTGCTTCGTGGATGTCAGCCTCTGCCCAATGACCTGCAACATCAGTAAAGGAATCGATAACCTCATATTCAGAGTCATCAAATCTTGCACAAATTGCCGCAAACTCAGCGCGAGTAATATAATCTTCGGGAGCAAACAAACCGTCGCCCTTACCCTGAACAATACCAAGTTTTTCCATGGTTGCAATTGCCTTATTATACCAATCATCGGCGGTAACATCAACAAAAGAACTCTGATCAACCAGGTTTTGCTCTCTAATTTCATCCTTCAAAAGACGGAAGAAAATAGTAACAACCTCTGCACGATTAATGTTATCATCAGGACGAACAGAACCATCAGGATATCCCATAATATATGCGAAATGGTCTTCACCATTGAGCGCATCCGGAGTTGCATGAATGATTCCGGGAGTATCTCCCTTTCTATTCCACTTTGCATACAAAGTAAGAGACTGAGTTACCTTCGCTTCGGGATCATAAGGAACGGTTAACTCTTCGTCAAGATACCAACCATCAAAGATATATCCATCACGAACAGGTGTCGGAAGTATAACATCCGTTGAAGGAGTAACTACGATCTCTTCCAACTCATTTCCACCGTTGGACTCAAAGGAAATAACAGGGTTCTTAGTAACAAGACCACCTACACCGCCACCTCCACCGGGCTGAGCAGGAACAGACAAGGAAACGAGACACTCGTCAGCACCAACATAGTTAAAGGTCTGTGTTTTGCTGGCAAAATAAACATTAGTAGAACCACTCATCTCTACCTTTACCACATACTGACCTGCAGCACGATAATCCAAGCTTTCTGTCAGGTAGAACGCAATATCTTTCAAATATACTTCTTTGTTATTAAGTAATTCAGCTACAGTAAGACCATCTCGATTCTTAAAAACAATGGTCAATGTATTATCTACAGAAGATCTGGATACTTCACTAAAGATACTGCCTGCATCAAGATTACCTGC